>JAGRAT010000019.1 GCA_020434495.1 Bdellovibrionales bacterium
ATGCAAATTTTCGCCCAGCACGGGTGTACCCCGCACTTCAGTCACGCTGCCCATTAAAGCCCGAACTCATTTCAGAGGGTATCGATCTCCTGATCATTCGAGAGCTTCTTGGAGACCTCTATTTCGGACTTCATGAGACCACAGGAAATCCTGGTGAGCGAGTCGCTCGCGATGTGGCAGAGTACACGGAAGAACAGATCTCTAAGATTGCACACACTGCTTTTCAAGCAGCCTCAAAACGGGGAAAAACTCTCTGCTCCGTTGACAAAGCAAACGTGCTGGATACTTCCAAGCTCTGGCGAACAGTTTTGGATGAGACCGCGAGTGAGTATCCCGAGGTCACCTTGTCGCATATGCTTGTCGATAATTGTGCAATGCAGCTAATCCAAAACCCCTCCCAGTTTGATGTCATCGTCACTTCAAACATGTTTGGAGATATTCTTTCTGACGCCGCGGCCGTACTTCCCGGGTCCCTAGGATTGACCCCCTCAGCGAGTTTGAATATTGAGGGATTCGGCATGTATGAACCCTCGGGCGGAAGCGCCCCAAATATCGCTGGAAAGGGCATAGCAAACCCAACTGCTCAGATTCTCTGTGTTGCAATGATGCTGAAGTTTTCGTTCGGACTCGCCAAAGAAGCCATTGCGATAGAGAACGCCGTCGAGCAGGTTCTAGACGGCGGGGCGAGAACTGGGGATATTGCCCTCCCCGACGAAAAAGTCCTGGGAACGAGGGAGTTTGGAGTAAAAATCCGAGAGGCTCTTAGGAGCTAGCTCCAATATGAATGTACCGTATAACGGCAAATGCTCTGAGAACTCCTTGCATGAGCAATCGACTAAACCGACGAAGAAAATGCCACGTCAAAGAGTCTACACACCTGTTCAATTAACAGAGACCACACCTGGGGCTATACACGATATCTTCTATAAACTAGAGTGTCTTTACTAATCGTTCTTCTGGAGGGCAGCTATGGAACCGACGCAATACATATGGATGGATGGAGAATTCATACCATGGGATGACGCGAAGGTTCATGTGCTTACCCACACTCTTCACTACGGAGCGGGAGCATTCGAAGGTGAACGCGCTTACGAAACAGATCGCGGTCCAGCAATCTTTCGACTTCGGGAACACACTGAACGACTTTTCTATTCAACGAAGTGCATCGGCATGGAGCTCCCCTTCACTCAGGAGCAGATAAATGAAGCTACCGTTGAGCTCGTTAGGAAGAACGGAGTCAAACATTGCTATATTCGGCCCCTTGCTTTTTATGGCTATGGGAAAATGGGACTGAATCCTACAGGCGCACCTTCACGGCTCATCATAGCTTGTTGGCCATGGGGCGCCTACCTTCCCCACGAAATGGTTGACCTAAAGGTCAGCTCTTACATCCGAATTCATCCAAAATCCACCATCTCTGACGCCAAGATCTGCGGCCACTACGTCAACAGCATTCTTGCCGTTCGTGAGCTGATTGGGACTCATTACCATGAGGCATTATTCCTCGACGAACATGGAAATATCGCCGAAGGCCCTGGCGAGAACTTCTTCATGATTAAGAACGGAGAGGTGTTTACTCCCCCTCTCGGCACGATCTTGGCCGGGATTACCCGAAACACCATAATGGAGCTCATTACCGACCAAGGGCTTAAAGTAAGCGAGAAATCAATTTCTCTCAAAGAAGCGCTGTCTGCTGATGAGGCTTTTTTCACCGGTACGGCGGCAGAGGTAACTCCAATTAAATCAATCGATGACAACATTCTTGGAAAAGGAGAAATTGGCGAAATTACTCGAACACTCCGAACGCTCTACCTGGATGTCGTATCTGGGAAGAATGAGAAATACTCAAAGTTTCTCACATACGTGAATCAGTAATCTTCTCACCAGCTACCTCAAGAAAACTGCCAAAGTTTAGGCTTGTACAATTTTGCGCATAGGAGTCTCCAGCAAATAGGTCTTCAAACCGACTGTCCTAGCTATGGATTGCACCAAACATCGCAACTCCCCAAAAAGCAGGACCCGATTCCCGTGGCGGTGCTCATCGTCAACTGGTGCAGTGATGATCGAGTACGTTCCGCTTACTGCCCTTTTATCCCTTATTGTTTTTACTTCCCTGTTCGCCTTGGGAATTCTTGTTGATGGACTATTCAATCTCACTGGAGAAACGATAGTTAAAGCGGGCTGCAATGACCGAGCTCCTCAATCCGCGGCATCCACCGTAGTCACTCCAATTCATGCGGCAGGATTTCTTACGAATATACAATCAGGTGGATGCCCTAATCATAGAGCTGCCAGCAGCGTGGCGGGTGGCAGTATTCAGAATCCAAATGTTCCTTAGACTCGACTTAAGCCAAAATGTTTTTACTGATATTTTTCCATCTAAAACGGCAGAGAGGGGCTGGAGCAGCCCTCAAGATGAATGATTGGGATTAAGTCGATTTCCTGAGAATCGCGATAGTCAAATTGCCAATAAGCAAACAAGCACTACTCGTCAGTAACGCAACCGAAACTCGCGGACTTTACCGTTTTGATGTAGCGATACAGAGTCCCCCTGGAGGCCTTTAGGGCGGGAGCGCTCCAAGACTCTTCCCGATCTTTGAGCTCGAGCTCACTCACCTTTACCGTAATCTCTCTTGTCTCAGCGTCGATCACGATAATGTCCCCGTCTTGAACGAGAGCGATAGGCCCTCCCTCTTGAGCCTCCGGGGTAACGTGTCCAATAATAAAACCATGCGATCCACCTGAGAAACGACCATCGGTAATAAGCGCAACATCTTGCCCGAGGCCTGCTCCCATAATAGCGCTCGTTGGAGTGAGCATCTCTGGCATCCCAGGTCCACCCTTCGGGCCCTCATAGCGAATAACCACGACATCACCTTTTGAGATCTGATTCTCCTCCAAGGCCTTCAGCATCAACTCCTCAGAGTCAAAACATTTTGCCGGTCCTTCAAATCGTAATCCTTCTTTCCCAGTGATCTTCGCTACAGCACCTTCGGGAGCAAGCGACCCAAATAGGATCTGAATATGTCCGGTCTTCTTTATGGGCTTACTAAGCGGCCTAATCACCTCCTGCCCCTTGGCAAGCCCAGGAAGTGCGTCCAGGTTCTCCGCTACCGTTTTTCCAGTGACGGTCATGCAATCACCGTGCAACATCCCCTCGGCGAAGAGGAGTTTCATGACAGCAGGAGTCCCTCCCACCGAATGAAGATCTTCCATCACGAAACGACCACTCGGTTTCAAGTCCGCAAGGAACGGAGTCTCATCGCTTATAGTTTGGAAATCTGGTAGCCCAAGCTCCACTCCGACAGACCTTGCAATCGCTATGAGATGAAGCACTGCGTTGGTTGAACCACCGAGGACCATGGTAATCCGTATCGCATTTTCAAACGCCTTCCGAGTCATAATATCTCTAGGCTTCAGATCCAAATCTAAAAGGTTGTCTATCGCCTTTCCTGCCCGGAAGCACTCCTCAAGCTTCTCCGGATCTTCAGCTGGAATGGAAGCGCTGTACGGCAAAGACATTCCAAGGGCTTCGATAGCTGAAGCCATGGTGTTTGCAGTATACATCCCGCCACAAGCGCCTGCGCCAGGGCATGAGTGCGCGACGATCTCCTCTCGCTCTTCATCGGAGATTTTCCCAGCGATATACTCGCCATAAGACTGGAATGCAGATACAACATCGAGCTTTTGGTCTTTAAAGCAGCCAGCCCGAATCGTTCCTCCGTAAACCATCAAGGAGGGTCTATTTAATCGACCCATCGCAATGAGGCACCCGGGCATATTCTTATCACACCCAGGGAGCGAGATATTTGCATCGTACCACTGCGCGGACATTACCGTTTCAATGGAATCGGCAATGAGATCCCTTGATTGCAAGGAATAGCTCATCCCATCTGTTCCCATAGAGATTCCGTCACTCACACCGATGGTGTTAAATCGGAAACCGATCAGTCCCGCCGCCTGCACTCCCTCCTTCACCTTCTCTGCCAGGTTCAAGAGATGCATATTACAGGTATTCCCCTCATACCAAACGCTTGAAATCCCGACTTGAGGTTTCTTCATATCCTCTCGAGTCAACCCGGCGCCATACAACATGGCCTGGGAAGCACCCTGAGATTTTCTCTGCGTAATAACCGCACTAAAAGAATTCTTCTTTGACATAACCCCTTCGGAACGAAAAACTTTTCTACGAGTTGCGCTTTGAAACCGTGCCCTCTGCAAGCAGCTCGTGGAAATCTCGGCATGCATCAGTGGTGGTGTAAATTCCGACCAGCTGTTCCTTTTCAACTACCAACACACATCCAATCTGGTCTCCGTCCATCTTCTTCAGGACATTAACAAGCTTCGTATGCGGGCCAACAGTAGTAGGTTCTGGGGTATAGATCTCCTCTATACGGAGGTCTGTATCTCTTTTCAGATCAACTGCAAGGGCAAAATTTAAGTCTCTATCCGAAACAATCCCTACAAGCTCGCCACCCTTCTGCACGGGAAGGTGCCGGACGTTATGCTCCTTCATTCTTTCACGAGCAACATGGGCGGTCTGCTCTGCTCCGACAGAGTGCGGGAGTCGAGTCATGACGTCACCGATAACCATTTCTGCAACACTACTGTTCATAGAGAACCTCTTCCTTTGAAGTTTTGTATGATCGTACCGGTTTTGATAGCCATTGCAAGGAGGCTACTCCCGAATAGCCACATATCGACTATCCCGAGAATGTGGAGTTTCGTCGTGTGAAATCCGCTGAAGTTCTCGCTCGGCTCGCTCAAGAATAATATCTCGGTAGAGCGATGGGTTAAAAATCCCTCTCAGCCGAAATTCCATCTCTGAATTCAAAGCGCTGCCGATTAGCAGATCTCCAGTATTCAGCAATCGACCAAAAATCGATCGCTCGATATCAACCCCTCGTATGTCATGGCACTTCACTCGGAGATCAGATTTGGTCAGATTCAGAAGCCCATTAACCGTTCTCACATAGTCGCGAGCTATCGTATATCTCTCATTGCAAAGATCGTAGGCTATTTTCAACGCAAAGACGACGGCAGGAATCAACCCCAGCGGGAAACTCAGCGAGAGACTAAATGCGGGGTCTTTCAAGACGAGAACAGAAAGCGGCACAAATATGGTGAGTAAGACCCCACAAAGGAAGAGCACTCCAAAAACCAACAGACGAGGTGCTTCAGCTAATACGCAAGGTCCGAGATAAATCATTTCGTCAAAGAGCTCTTCTTCCGATAGCTCTCGAACATTAAGTTGATCACTTAGGCCACCTGGCTCGAACTCTTCAGCGGGTCGGTGACCGTCGTCACCTGAATCACTTTCCATGCACTAAGAATAGCGTTGGAAAGATGGCGAGAACAGCAAATTCTTTGGCAACAGATACCTTGATTTACCCTACCCAATAGGACGAGGACTATGAGTACCCTTCTCTGTTGCGAGGTTCAGCACAGCTTGGCAAGCGAGTTCAAGACACAAGAGGTCTCGGGGGCCAAGCTTAATTCTTCGACGTTCTTCTTCACTGCGGCCAGTTACGAGACGAAGCCAACAGGTCTCTTCTCCATTCAACTTTCCTTGCGCGCCGCGTGGCTTATCACGATAGAGTTTAATAAGAGTATCGCCATCGGCAGAAGAAGGATCTTCATTCTGCAAGATGATGTTCTCGTCCAGAGATTCAACTCCGTACAAAAATGCACGGGTGGTTGCCCAAAGCCCACCAATCGCATCAAGTGGTAATACGAGGTTCAAATTTCCTGCAGAATCTTTATCCGGAACTCCATTCTCTAGTGGAGTGTAAAGAAGCCGCAACCCTTCTGCATGCGGAATGAGCTGAAGACGTCCAAAGGACTTCGAGACAAAAAACGTCATTCCACCTACGTACATAACCTCACCCTAAATACATTCACCGAAATACATTCACCGATCCGGAATACACCGTCTAACTTGCCCAGGTCTCCCAGGAGCGAGCGGTATACTCTCAGAAAAAGTAGATGAATCCAAATAGAGAATATTTTCAAGAGCCTGCAAATATTTGCGATTTCGGTGAAACAGCGCTGCGTTTCCCGCAATCGCCAAGCCCAAACATAGCTAATAATTACAACAGGTTAAAGCAGATCCGCAGTCAATTTCGGGCAGAACCCGACATCATAACGATGTGCGCGGTTGATACGGTGCTTATAGGCTTGATGGCTCCAAACTTGTTTACCTTCCGAATTCACCTCAAAAACACGACCAGAAGTGTCTTCGGAAATAAGGGTATTTCCGTTCGCCAAGCGCTGAGCAGATCCAGCGACTCGCGAAAAGAATTTAGCTCCATCTTGATACTTCCAAACGATCTTTTTCGTTTGAGGATGAACTTCGAGCACAGCCGACTGTTCATGAACACGTCCGTTATCAAAGATCAGAACATTCCCCTCCCCAGGTAGCCCTGGCCCAATCATATAGGACTCATGCCCCCCAGAAAGCCCTCCTCTGTACTCTCCGTGATACTTCCAAACTATTTGCCCGGAAGGCTTCTCGATAACAAGCGAAGACCAAAAGTTGCGCGGAAATACGATAATGTTTCCTGGTGTGAATCGAGTATCTCCTGCCTCCGCCCAAGGGTTCTGAGGTATTTCACGAACGGTATTTATATGGGTCCAGTCAAATCTCCGTTTCCCCGAAAGGTACGCTTCATCGCTAAGATTCGGACACTTTTTCGCTCCACAGTCATTCAAGGGGATGTGATCATGAGCTTGCCATCGCCAGACCTCTTTGCCCTCCGGGGTAAACTCAGCAAGGACATCGCTCCGGACATGAAGTTTTGAAAATTTATTTCCAAGCTGCTTTTTGACAACAGCTTCGGGCACTTGGGTGAGATAAAGGACTAACGTATTTCCATTGGAGAGCTTGGTGACATCGTGGTGAGCGTCTCCCGGCAATTCGACCTCCCAGGCGACTTCTCCATCCCAAGTGTATTCACGCACGACAGAACGTAGTGATGCCCAGGGCTCTCGTTCAAGCCCCCATTTTGATCCGTGTACGACAAGCAAATTACAATTGGGAAGAAGACGAGCTCGATCAGCGTCAATATCCCAGCGTTTGACGAACTCCCCTTTTAGGTTAGCGAGAACAATTTCGGCGGTACCGCTGGTAGCATAGAGAGTAAACCCAGGGTACGGGGAAGACGCCACTTCTCGTGTAGAGATGGAATCCAATTGGGCTGATGCACGAGAATCTGAGACTTCCTCCTCACTAGTGGTAGACACCCTTTCGGAGATGTCATTTACAGCATGCTCGCCGGACTGATGCGCACTGGACATGCCCTCTGCCAAATGCTGAACCGGCCGTGAACCAGAGACATTCGGACCAGGAACTTTCCCAGGCATTTGGGCGAGGAGTACAAATCCCGCAATCCCAAGAACAAGGGCGAATATTTCAAGAAGAATTCTCTGATTAGACTTCATGGGGAGGATACTATAGCAATCCCCAGGAGTAACGCCACGGACATGGTGAGAATTTGCGAACAGAATGAAAATTCCCCCTTCTCAGAATTCGGAATTGGGCAAAATATGGGTAAAGAGGACGCGCCTATCCAACCGACAAACTTTCACCTATCCTTCCCTCCATGCCCGCCCTGATATCTGTGCCCAACACCACTTTCCGGAACTCTGCTCTTTTTACCTTCTTGGTGTTTGTGATCAGCTTCGCTTGTTTACTCACCTTATCATTTCAACGCTTCGTTGCCTTTGATGAGGGATTCTACCTTCTTGCTGGAAAGATGGTTGCTGAAGGAAATCTTCCTTATCTTGATTTCTTTTATCCACAAATGCCGCTCCTCCCCTTTCTGCATGCTGTGTGGATTCGACTCCTTGGACCGGACTGGTATGTCGCGAGAATTGTGACTGTGCTCTTTGCGAGCGGAACCTTCGCTCTCCTTTTTCTTTACCTTCAACGTACAACCACACTATCCCTAGCACTCCTCGCCTGGTTGCTCATTATCTCTCAAACTGAAGTTCTCGCTTGGTTTACAGTAGCAAAGACCTATGCCTACTCCTCGCTCCCGCTCATGCTTTGCACCGTGTTGACTTTATTTGCTACCGAAAAAAGAGGTGACCGGTGGCGCGTTCAATGTTTCCTCGCCGCCGGACTTTCCCTAGGCGTTACAATTGATATTCGACTCTTTTATGTCATCCTCATTCCTGTCTTCCTCTTGTTCATCCTTCTAAAATCCGAAAGGCGCTTTCAATCTGTGCTCGCCTTCTGCGCTGGGGGGAGCATTGCCGCATTGCCCCACCTTTACTTTGCAGCGCAGGACTTCGATTCCTACTGGTTTAACAACGTCGGCTATCATCTTGTGAGAAGCCATCGTTCTCCTGAAGTTGACCATTGGTCAAAATGGAACATATTTCTTATCGTCTCTGGGCTCAAAGGCAGTTCTCGAATTGATGGTTTGGGCTTACCATTGCTCGTTTGGGGAAACTTCCTTCTCTGCTTATCTTCGCTCGCAACTCGGCGTTTCCCCCCGCTTCCGACACTCCTCGGACTCGCCCTTTTTGCCATGTACTTCCTCCCGGATCCGGTTCACGTGCAGTACTTCAGCACTTGCGTGCCTCTTTTCGTATTCGGACTCATTCTCGGATTGCAGGGGTATCGATTCGGCAGATCGGCTCTTCTCTTCCTACTGATACTTTCCCTGCTCTCTCTTCCTTCCGGGTTAGACCGACTGATCCATTCGGGGGAGGGGCTTAAAGGGATTGATCAGGAGACAAAGAATCTTTTTACCCTCAAGAAAATTTCGGAAAAGTCCGGCCTCTTAGACTCCTCTTTTCCTTCCGGAAGTATTGTTATAAGTCAGTGGCCTGGATTCCTTTTTGCTACCACCCTCCAGCCCGCGGCCGGACTTGAAAATCAATTCTGGATCAGAATGGACAAAAAGCTCAGTGACGAGCAGGTAATGAAGTACAAACTTATGACGACCAAAATCCTTAAGGACTTACCCTCCCAACCAGAGATACGAGGTATAGTAATTGAGGAACGGAAGCTGAAAAGATACACTTCTCCAGCTCTGTTGAAGAAGGAAGGGTTTGTGCTATCGAGCAAGACCGATGGGCTGCTCATTTATGATAATCCTCAAAGATAAGACCGCACTGTTGCGTTTTCTTTTCAATGCGTTTTCTACTCAAGGGACTCTTCATAGACAATCGATATAGGAAGCTTCAAGGTGATGAAATTAAAATTTCAAAGTGTAATTTTTGCCTCCCTCCTCTTGGCTCTCTTCTTAGGTGCTTTTTTCCTCTCCTCGCCGAAGAGATCAGCTCGTGTCACCACAAATCAAGAGGCTCCAGCAAAAACAGATTCTCACTCAGCGCAACATCAAGACAGTCATATGAAGGGAGCGCTATCTCTAAAGGAGATAGAATCTTACACAACTGAAAGGGCTTTTAAGGGATATACCATTTTCGGAGAATCTGGTTCTGCTTTTACACGGGTAGTAAACATGTCGGGCCAAACGTTACATTCGTGGTCTTTTGATGCTGCTCGAATACGACTACTCCCGAACTGTAATGTCTTAGTCGTACACGGAACAAAATGGGGATGGAGCCAGAAGAAATGGAATGCCCTACGACCGTTTGTTCGTGAGTATAGCTGGGATGGAGATCTCGTTTGGGAGCATGAGGTTCCGGGACCGGCTCATCACGATGTGCAGCGCCTTCCGAATGGCAACACCCTAATCCTCTACCGCTCACTCGTCCCAAATAGCGCCAAGCAGCAGATTGAAGATATTGCGAAACGAAATGCCAAAATTCGAACGGATGTCATTCGTGAAGTGTCCCATGACGGGAAAATTGTTTGGGAATGGTTTGCTCACGAGCATTTAGACTTAAACTCTTGCGGCCGACTTCCGTGTGAGCCCTTACCGGAAGGGATTGTTGATGGTGAAAGAGTTTTCGACTGGACTCATACCAATGGAATTGCGCTCATCCCTGAGAATCGATGGGCAGATGCTGGGGACGACCGATTCACTCCTGGAAACATCGTCCTCACTCTAAGAAATTGGTCGACTGTGCTTATCATTTCTCGATTAACAGGCGAAGTTGTATGGAAGTACGATCAAGAGCTCTCAGGTGCTCACGAGGGAATAATGATCGAGAAAGGTCTTCCCGGCGCAGGCAACTTACTCCTCTTCAATAACGGCAAGAGTGATAAAGAGAGTCAGGTACGAGAGATCGATCCGTCCACTAAGGAAATAGTTTGGAAATATGAAAACGGTGAGAACTTTTTCAGCAGGGCCGCAGGGGTCGCCCAACGACTTCCAAATGGAAATACCCTAATTTCAGAAGATGTTCCCGGCCGAATCTTCGAAGTGACACCCTCGGGAGAAACCGCATGGTTTTATCAAGCTCCGATGAGAACAGCTCGCGCCCATAAATATGAGGTCAACAGCTGCACCAAACTTTCGGAACTTTCGCTCTTTTAGCCCTCAAGAAGGAGAATCAATTTTGCCTTTCGGGAGAATCCTTGTCGATATAGCGGAATGCCGCCTGTTTCAAATGCCCTTTGCTTTCTTCATCATTTTTCTTGTCAGCATGAATTGCGCCATCGCACAAAGTGACATTGCTCAAATTGAGCTTCAGACGATAACGCATGACAAACAGAGAACCTTCGAAGGCTTTACGCTCTACCCCGCCTCACCACAATCCTCAGTTTTTTTGTTTGACCCTCATGGCACATCTGTACACCGATGGAAGGTTAAAACTGTCCGGGCGAAGCTCCTTCCTGACTGCACTTTACTCGCCATTGAAGATGAGGCACTAAAGCTCTTTGATTGGAGTGGCACAGTCCTAAGGAAAATCGGCGCGGAGGGGGAGATTCATCACGACTTCGAAGTCACACCAAGTGGCAGTATCCTCTTCCTCGTTAAAAAAAACTTGCAGCTCCTACCAAGAAGCGAAGAAATCCCATTCCCAGAGAAAAAACGAAAGTACCGGTCGGATCTTATTCGTGAAACAACTCAAACCGGCGAAATATTATGGGAGTGGCATTTCGAAGAGGGAATTGATCCCTTTTCATGTGGCGCAAAGCCTTGTCCCAAGAACGCAGAAGATATCCTCTGGATCCACAAGGTAAGAGACTGGACTCACGCAAACACCATTCGAGTTCTTCCCGACAATAAGTGGTATCGAGGAGGAGACGAAAGATTTCGACCAGGAAACCTTATCACCATGGCTCGGAATCTTTGGCAGGGATTTATCATCGATAAGCAGACGAAGAAGGTTGTCTGGAGTTATTCCGGAGACTACCGCGGCGGGCTCATGTTCCCTCACGACGCTCATATGGTTCCTGAGGGGCTGCCCGGTGCTGGGAACATTCTGATCTTCGACAATGGAGACAGCAAGCGGGGTTCAATTGCGCTCGAGGTAAATCCTGTTACCAATGAAGTCCTGTGGAAGTACGAAAATGGTCGCAAGTTCTTCAGCAATGGTCACGGAGCACTCATGCGACTTCCAAATGGCAATACACTTCTCTCTGAAGATTTTCGCGATCGCATCTTAGAAGTCACGCCTTCAGAGGAGGTGGTATGGCGTGTCAAAGGGCCTCCCGGTCTTCGACGAGCGACAAAGTATCCAATGAATTACTGTAAACAATTTTCACAGTTACAACCTTCGAAAAGCGGATAGCTCAATCCAGCCCCAGCATGACGCTCCCTACGCAAGAGTTAGCGAGCTCTATTATTCTCATCCTCCAATCCCCCGTGATATTCGAGAATAAGAGATTTTCGTGCCTACCGAGCAGTGAACTTTTCCAATTCAATTCAGGAGTTTGTCTGATTCCGGGGACTGTTCATTGAATCGACATTTATTGGTCTATTCCTTGCTCTAACACCACTCTGTGAACGCAAATGTAAAACCTCTACATACCCTACTTATCTCTCCTCACAACACATCAACAAGCCATGTGAAACATGCCATTCGTTCCAGTGGGAGACTAAAGCTAAAACACACCTGCTACAGCTTCGAAGAGCTCGAGAAACATCTCCTCGTTTGCATCGAGAAATACCAACTCATCTGCATCTCCTCTTCATTCGCCAAAGAAGCTGCAGAGGCCATTCAAGAATGCATCACTGAGCACCCTAAACTCGAAGGAGTTCCAACCATCCTCCTCGTTGATTCTTCTCTCACTCAAGGAGATGTCATTACTCAACTCTTGCTCGGATACGATGGAGTCCTGATGCAACCATTTTCAATCGAAGAGATGAATCTCGTTGTCGATAGCGCGTTTGCTTCTATCGAAGCTGAACATCAAAGACGAGAGAGAACTCTCATGAAGGTTTTTGCTCAGTCACTCCGAGAATGCCAGAGTGATACCGCGTATCAACTCTCTCACGGAAGTCCGGCACGGATAAGTCGACGAGTTATGCATGAACTTGCAAAATCGGTACGCGAGCTTCCAACTCACTTTTACATGTCATACTTCATGGCTCTATTCCGCGAGTATGAACGCGAAAGACGAGAGAGCATTCCTCAGGAACACTTCGGCCGCAGACAGTCGCGGGCCTCTGAAAGCTACGACAGGAGAAGCTCTGCTGGCATCTTCACGGCCAACGTAAAACCCCGTGCTGCAGGTTGGTGAGATCTGTCCACTACCCCTTCAATCGCAGCTTAGGTCGCGGTGGTCCTTTCGGTTTCTCCTTCTCCTCTACTTTTGGAGCGGAGAAAGCATTGACAACTCCTCTTCGAAACCGTGAAAGCGCGCCGACATCTCCGAACTTCAACGGTCCAGCTTTCTCCTCTTGTTGAGGAGCCCCACCGTTCATAGCTCCAGGGAGACCAGCGCCGTTCACTCCCTGAGGAGGAGTAGCGGACATTGGAGAAGTATTTTGCGATACGGGTCGTGGAGCAGTTGGCGCTCCAGGGATCTTTCCCTCTGCCTTATCGGTTGCAAATTGAGGTGAGGTCTCCTGCTCTTCCTGACTCAGAATTTGTTCGTCAACCCAGCGAGAGAGGCCGAGTCCATCCTTCTCAAATTTCTCAAAGGTAGGAATGAATTCTCTCCCTTCCCACGTTTCCGGGACATCGGAGTCCACCCAGAAGGAGCGTCCTTTCACTACCCGACCATCGCCCATATCGAACCATGCGAGACCTTTCTCAGCAGACATCTCATGCTTCAACTCTTCAGCAGAAACAAGATCCTCCTCATCCTCAGAGATGTTAATTGATTGAGACTCTCGTCCGAGAAGCCCTCCTACCGGCATCGCCGCTGCTGCGTTGGACATGACGCCGGCACCAACCGATCGTTTGGTCGTCGCAATTTTTCCAAACCACTTTGCCATGTCCTCGGCAGTTCTATTATCACCGATACGCATCATGACCTTCAGGTTCACGTTCGCCATAACCCGTTCATAAAAGGCTTCACTTAGCCCCATCTGACTATCTGTTAGACCGCCAGTCGACTGTGCACCAAAGATCAGACTGAACCTCCCCTTTCTAGCGAGTTCGAACAGGTTCGCCCAGGTTGGTCCAAAGGTAGAAGCTCCCTCATCAATGATAACAAGGTGAGGGTCTTCCAGATTCATATGACGGGACGAAGTAATCTCTCCAATTGAGACCTCGAGATCTTCCCGAAACAGCTTTACCATCCGCGCAGCGCTCTCTGCCTCTTCAAGTCTTGGAAGCATGAAGTACACGATTTTCCCGCGAAGAATGGCATCGGTAAGCACAAGATCGGTATACTCAGTACAGAATATCTCTCCCATTTCACTTCCGGAAATCGCATGAAGTTCAGAAGAAATTCCACGGAGGTTATCGGTAATTCTGGTGGTATCAAGCTTTCCAGAGCCCGTTCGGTACGAAGAAGCTAAATGCCCAAGCTCAACCATCGCCTTCCGCGCGCCTATTTTATTGAGCATGTTTCGCAGTTGCGGGTATGCGAGGTTGAACGCTGACAAGGCGACAGCCATATCTTGAATTGACCAATTCAGTCCAAAGCTCTCAAGAGCACGAACCATTCGATAGATTGAATCGGCGGCCAGTCGATCATAGTGCTTTGTTGTACTTTGATCCGAGGTAGGAGGAAGACCAGCTCGAAGAACTTTTCTAGCCTTCACGTCCGCACGCTGATTCGTCATGACGAAGTTGTATGAATGCACCGCGTCAAAAGGATCAATGACTACGAGATCCTCAATTCGACCGGTGAGTAACGCCATGAGAATAATGTGCGCGAGCGTTCCAGAGTCCCTTTTTGCATCGATAAAGGTACATCCACTTGCTCTTCCTCGAGCCATCTGTTGAAAAATGAGAGATTCCATCCAGAGAGTTTTACCGACGCCGGTTTTTGCAAACACACAGCCGTGCGAACAGATAGCATCATCTTTTAACCAAAGGGGAGCGCCTGAGGCGAGCTCATATCCAACGAGATACTTGTCGATAATGGGAACTCCGCGAGACCTGCACTCTTCAAGAGCAACAGCAAATGCATCGCGTTGTGGAGGAGCTCCAAGCACCTGACCATTCCCTCCCCGTTTCATCACCTCGTCATTACGCTCTTTTTCAAGCCACATCTGACGAGCGAGGGTTTTCCCATAGTTAAAGAACGCAAATGCGGGAAGCGCGCTCAGTGCTGCAAGGACATTTGCATCAAGCCCTCCAATAACTGGAAGAGAGGCAAGTCCAGCTCCAGCAAGACCATAAAGTGAACTCTGAAGAAATGCCCCCGCCTTCTCTTCGGAGGCGAGATCTTCGTATGTGGTACGGGTATAGTCTCTCGCTCCCATCCCTACACTCCTCCAACTACAGCGAGATCATCCATCTCAGGAAGGTCGTCAGATATGCCACGAAGTTGTCTGGCAAAATGTTCCTCTGTCTCTGCCATGCTTGCCGATTTTGCTGTATAGAAATCTCGATGCCAGTCTGCGCCTAAATGAACCTTAATGCGCGAAGACCGAAAGGCAACGACCCCTCGTTGTCCGACGAATCCGAATTCGTTAGTCTCGGCTTTACTCGAGCATCCCGAGAGAATCGCAAAGATGATCGCGGCTTCTGGAACGGTGTAGTCACCGACCCTCCGTGCAAGCCAGCCGCTTTGGAAGAGGACCATTCGAAATGCTGACCAGAGTTTCAAATCCTTCTCCGCAATTTCATATTTTGAGCTGAGATCCTTCAACTCACTCTTCCCGAATGGCTTAAAGACTCTTTCATATTCTGGAATCTCATTGTTGAGGGTATCAAGAGACTCGCCACCATTACCTTTCGATGCGCTTTGCATATCGCTCATCAGGTGGCTGAGGAGCTGCAACCGTTGCTGTTCGTCGTCACTCAGGGCCTTCCGGATGAGCTCGATGACTGCCTGAAAAGGCATAATCAGAAGCTGAGTCTTCGTGGCGTGAATAGCGTTGGGATACCCTTCATCAAGTTTTGGGCTTTCCGAAACAAAAATCTGTTCCCACGAATCAGCGAGTTCTCGAATGAGATGAAAATACTCTGCTTCAATCGCTACTTCGACAAGCATATCGGGCGAGGCGAGGAGCAGCTCAACGATCTGACGAAGCGCTCTGGTCTCGGCACCCATATTCGCGGGGAAGCGGACAGCACCGAAGATGGAGCTCCGTTTCCCATATATGAGACTCTTCCTGAGCAACGCTCGTGTTCTATAATCGTAGTCTAGGGCAAGACTCGGCAAGGAATGCAGCACCGAACGCGCCGAGAGATGGGGAAAGGCCGACGTGGAGAACCATTTCCCACCAGCTTCTCGGAAAAAGAGAACTTTTCCGGCAAATACAGAGAGAACAGTCGTCGCGATTATTGAGGGATCTATTCTCACCAACGCAGCACGAAGCTTTGGAGATAGGGATCTCATGATCAACTGCTCCAGTAAGGCTCCATACGCTTCGGAAGAAATTCCTTTCATGCTATTCGTTCTGTAGGACTCGGGGGTAAGCGGGGATTGCTGTTCATGTTCGCAACGCTTTCGGACCTGGAGGGCAGCACGAAGGGCGAAATACGCCATAGTCGCCAATCCTTCATCTTGAAAGGCGGCTTCAAGGTGTTTGTCGTTACCCGGTTCGGCGACATAGGCCGGAAGTTCTGTTGCAGCAACAATAACGCCAGCAAGAGCCTGGTTCGTTTCCGAGTCCAACTCTTCCTCCGCAAGGAGTTTCCCAAGCTCGCTCGATTCAACCTCGCTTGGCTCGGCAACTACCGGACATGCGAGACCAATGAGATGTTTATCAGGTGCTCCTTCTGGGGTGAGATTCACAAGTGCAGATCGTATTCCACTGTAGAACAAGCGGCCATTTCCGGTTTGACCAAGCAGATTAGCGCCTTCATAAGGCTTCAATGATTGCCTTCCCATGTAGACGGCAATTATGACCGCAAGAAGACAGAGCCGCGAAGATGCAAGCAGGAGGAACATCATCCGCATAAACGCGGCCTTCATTCCTAAAGAGAAACCAGAAGTAGTTTGTGTCACGCCACTGAGCATTGAGTGGGAATACCACTGAAAAATCGCTAGCTCACCAGAGGTGCCTCTCTTCTTAAGCCACTCCCGCAATTCAAGATGCTCAGTGAGAAGAGAACGAGCACCGGCTGTGGAAATCTGGCGAACTCGAGTAACTTGTTCCACATACCCATTGTTCTTCGTAGAGACGGGAATAATCGTGCAGTACAGAACTGTGAGAACGTAGGTTGCAAATATGAGAAATCCAATCGGCTTGAATAGCGCGAGAAGTCCAAAGCCCTGGAATCGAACAAGCTCGTTCTTGTCCTTCTTCGAGAACTTCTTGACCTGATTCAGTCGAAACTGTGAAAGCAGTTGAGCCATTAGCCTCTTCTCGCCGACCCTTGCATTTGCATTCCTGTAACATCGATTACGAGCTCTCTTTCTCTAGAAGAAAGCTCGTGTTCCTCTGCCGCCTTGAATGAGACGGCGCCGAAACACTATCGCCAGTAGTGATATTGGGCACTTGTGCCGCCGTGTTACCCAAAAAACACCGGTATAACCAAAGAAATGCCTTGGCTGGCAGAATAATAAAGAGCGTCATTTAGGTTTTTGCGCCCATAACTCTCAATGAACAGGATTTTCGATTGCCCGCCAGGGACTTAAGGCTACCTTTGGAGGAACCTTCAGAGATTACCAGAGCTGTTGGCGGCAAGTAGCGTTTTACTGTCGGGCACCCCAAGTCATTCTTGATGCTCCGACGAAAAGAAGGATTTTTGCTATGTTAGGCCGAGCGTTAAGGAATTCGAGTTTTCTCCTTATTTCTCCAGCACTCATACTGCTCTCAGTTGGCTCACTTCTCGCGCTGGAACCCGCTGCAAGCGATGCGCCAACCACTCAGCAAGTCTCAGTCAGCTCTGATTCAGTTCCCTCGCATCAACCGACAGCGATAGAGCGTGCGGAGGGACTCACTCTTCAAAAAGCAGTCGGACATTGGGCCCGCGCTCGAAAATATATGTTGCTTGCCATACGGGAGCTTGATTCGGGTCTCGAGGACGTGGATCCAAGTTCAGTCATCGATGCCGATGAGCTTCGCTCCCGGATGCTTGATCATATTCAGGTGTTAGATCGAGTACTTGACCCTCAACCCAGAGTTACCGAGGGAGGAGTGACCTTTCAGGCAGCACCAGAGTTTCTCGGTGCAGAGAAGAGGTGAAGCACAAGCACAAGGATTTCCGACCACCATTAAGAGGTTGTACGCATGGATAACGGAGAAGTAATACCAGGGATGGATGAAGGGTGGACGTTTGCTGGAGCCCGCGTAATGGAATGGGGTTCTGGATTCGTTCTCGCTATCATGGTGCAAGAGCTCTTCTTCTCGACCCCAGCCAAAACTATGCCCCTATTTCTCGCGATACTCGTCGGGACCACCTTTGGGCTGGCAGGCCTGAGGAAAGTGTTCCCCGACGAAGAACGAGGGGTAGCGAACTACTTTATGGTTCAGCTTGGGATCTGCCCTCCTGGCATCCCTGCTCCGGCCGATATTCAGCCACTTTGGAGCGGACTCCCAATGCAGGCGCTCGATGCCAAAAAAGAATTCGTTCAACTAGGACTGCTTGAGGTATTTCCGCATGGGGCGGATGAAGAGGATGGTGAAGACTCCTCCTCGTACCATGAGCACTTGGCTCACTAGGAGGTGGAATGGGAAAAGTTGCTCACATTGCGAAAGCAATAAAACAGAATGAGTCGAAGGGCGAAGCGGATACCTTTCGACTATGGGAAAGCTATCGCGAACAGGCGAATTTGTGGCGAATCATTGCCGTCCTCCAATTGTTTGGAAGTTTTCTCCTTATCTGCTTCATCTTCTATCTCTATTCGACACGGACAGTGACACTCCATGTGCCTCGTCAACCACTTCCAGGTCAATATTCGATTAACGAAATTCCTGAGGCGGCACTCATTGAAGCAGCAACTGAAGTCGTCAATCTCATAGCAACGTATCAACCTCATATTGCTGAGAAGCAATTTCGATCCGCTCTTGAGCTTCTTGAAGAACCAGCTCTGACCATTTTCAAGGAAAAAATGCTTGGTGTAGAGCTCAATGCTATTCGTAGCACTTCCAGATCACAGGTGCTGTGGGTGGACCCTTCACGGAACAAGATCGAGCCGATGCCTGATGGCATTCGGGTAAGTCTGACTGGTGAACGACAGAAGTTCATCGCCGGAAAGCAAGTGCCACCGACATTTACCCGTTACAGTATTACTTTCGTTACGAGACCACGGAACCGGATAAACCAGTACGGACTCGTAGCAACGAAGATTGAGGTCGAAAATGTACCTTATTAAGGCAGGAATGAAAGGAAAAGTGAAGGAGGATAGCGTGAAGTATCGGATGCTACTCACTACCGGAGCGCTGGTCGCATCTCTATTACTTGTGTTCTCAGCGCATGCTCGAGAACTTGAGTACCGAGGAGAGGGAGAGATTCATATTCGGGTTCAACCAGGAGAGCCAACTCAGGTTCGATTTCCTGGGAAGATCGCCGGAGGGTTTCGCAAACGCCAATCAGCGCTCTCACTCGACAGAAAGGAATCCGACCTCATACTCTTTTCAAATGAGGGGATTTCCGAAGAAGGAGAGGCTCTCATCGTTCGCCTCGAAGATGGCCGCTCCTATCCAGTACGAGTTCAGCGAGCGAGCGAAGAATTTCCACGGGATCCTCAGCTTCGAATATTCGATAAGCGCTCATCCTCGATATTCGACGAAGAAGAAGAGGAAGAACTTGCACCAGGAGAATCTCCGAAGTTCGACAAGAAGAAGCCCAATACGGTCTCGGGCTTCATGCGCGAGCTCGTTCTTGCCACTGAATTCGGGAAGGACAAGATCCCGGGATACCGTACTACCGACCGCTATCGGGGAGAGACGGTTCTCAATGATGGCACAATGAAAGCAACGGTTGACCGAATCTTTGTCGGCCCAAGTCTTTGGGGATACGTCATAGATGCATCGAATGAACTTGATGTTTCCCAACGTGTAAACCCAGCAACGTTTCGACTCGACGGAACTCGAGCTATCTCAATGACCAACTGGGAGCTTTCTGGAAAGCCGCTCAATATTGAGCAGCAAATTGCCGGCAAGCATAAAACGAAAGTTTACGTGATCACCAAGGCGAAGAAAAAATAGGAGTCACTACGTATGAGTATGCAGCAAAAGATCAAGGATGCTATCCAGCTGCTCCAGAAGGACCGCAAGGCCCAGGTTGTAGCAGCAGGTATTGTGTGCAGCATCCTCTTTGTCATGTTCCATGAAGAACCGAAGCGACGTCGCGGACCTCAGCCAGCCTTTGTGGTTCGAGAACAACCGGCAGATGCAATTGGAGCAACCACCGCGCAGGAAGTGTACAACGACCTTCAAAAGGTAGTCGTTGAAGAGCTCGATAAACAGCGGGAGCAGATGAGTCAGATTACTCACAGCATTGACGAGACGAACAAGCGAATCGAGGAAAACGAGATTCGTACTGCTGAAATTTTCGAGACGATTATTAAGCGAGTGGAGCAACAGCGGCAAGCAATCCCTGACTATCAAACGACTCAAGGAACAGGAGATCCTCTTGAAGCAACCGCTGAATTCCCAAATGAGGCGGTTTTTGACGGAGACAGTCTAGAATCCTTCGGAGAGGTAAGCCTTGGTGATGAGGGCACGGTCGCTCCTCCTCCAATTGTTGCAGAGAACCCTCAGAATGCTGTCATTTCACCAACAGACTTCATCCGAGTTCGGTTTCTCGCCGGGGTAAACGCGCCTACCGATGGAAATCCATACCCGGCTTTACTTGAAGTAATTGGAGATGTTCAGAGTGCAGACGGAGCTTCGCTTCCACTTGGATCTGCTAAAATGCTCGCAGCTGCTCAGGGGCAACTCGTAGATTCAAGAGTTCTCCTTCGACTGACCCAGCTCACCCTCAGACTTCCGGATGGTGAGATGGTTACCTACCCAGTAGACGGATACATGGTGGGTGAAGATGGAATACTTGGACTACCTGGAGTAACGATTGATCCCCTCGGGAAGGTTCTCGGAGCTACAGCTGTGACGGGATTTGTTCAGGGTGCAGGAAGTGCTTTATCAGCAGCTCAGACAACCACTACTACAAACACAGATGGATCTTCGAACTCTACTTTAACAGGTGATGCACTAAAATTCGCACTCGGCCAAGGACTCTCACAACCGGCAAGTCTT
This sequence comes from Bdellovibrionales bacterium, assembly GCA_020434495.1. GTDB lineage: Bacteria > Bdellovibrionota_C > UBA2361 > UBA2361 > RFPC01 > RFPC01. Next base: position 20,640 of record JAGRAT010000019.1, read on the forward strand.
TGGACCTCCATAATTCGAGAACGAGTTGATGCAGCAGTGCCGGTTGTTCAGGTTTATGCCGGTCGAGAAGCGACCGCAGTGTTTACCCAACGCCTCGTCATCCCCCGACTGTTTGAGATGATCGATGGCGGCGAAGAGGATATCTACGGGGGAATTGGCCTCGACTAGAGAAGTGAAAGAGAAGGTTTTTAGGAGCGTTGTTATGATGAAGTTTAAGAATATTTTGGTACTCCTCGGTGTTGGGGCACTGACCTGTACATTCAGTGGGTGCTCACAAGTTGGAGACACTCTTAATCCATTTGCTGAGGAACCAGCTCCAGAAGCTCTCCTTGGGACTCCCAACGATCACCTCTTAAAGGATGAGGGGAGTAAGGTCGGAACAGCGAGATCAGCTCTTCAGGAAGTAAGCAGATATCCAAAGGCTCATCAGCCTCAACCGATGAATCCAGTAGTACAACCATCCGTTGTACGCCTCATGTGGGTTCCAGATCACTTAAACAAGCAAGGAGACCTCGTCCCAGCACACTTTTACTACCTGAAGGTTCTTGAAGATCGTTGGGCGGTAACGGATGTGTTCGATCAACAAAAGCTTATAAATGAATCGAATGGTGGTGATATCGGAGGATCTGCCATTCCTTTTACAGCGTCAGCACAATGAGAGTACTCTTCGCTTCACTCAGCATCGCTGCACCTCTGCTCCTTGGTGGATGCTCGTCCAAAGAGCCGATCCCTGAGAAAGAGATCGTGTACCGAGTTTCAGACCGACAACTTCCACCAGAAGACACCTATAATCGTTTACGATGGGTCCACCTTCCAGAGACACATCCAGTACGAAACCTAGAGCTTGTCAAGCATCGAAACCGACCGAAACTCCTCCCCGTCGTGCACTTCACGATAGAGGATGGTTCTATCTGTGATGCTGCAACGATGCTTGCTGGGCTCGGACGGTACTCTTCCTACTGCTCAAGCCTCCTTAAGGAGAAGAAGATTTCTCTTAACACTTTAGGAACGATGGAAGAGATCGGGCTCATGATCGAGGAAGCACATGGCATTAGCGTCGTCATAGATCATGAGAATCGAGAGGTGCGATTTCTCTCGCAGCAGTCAGCTGAGGTTAGGTTTTTTGAAGAGGGGGGACACGAATGAGTATTAGTCGAATAACTCGCGAGCGGTTATATCAAGACGAACGGACCTTTAATGAACTTCTTCCTTATGTGAAATACGAGGAAGAGTATGGCCTCTTTATTCACTCAGATGCCTCCATTTGGTCGATGTGGGAACTCAGTCCGAAATGGATGACGAGCACCTCTGATTTGGAGGCGTTCCAACTCACTTCACAGATTCAAGAGATGATGGATTCACTTCCACACAACGTCAGTGCGCAGTGGAACTGGATTACGACCTTTGAAATTGAACACCTTCTGCGCCGTTCGATCAGCGAATACCCTTCTGGGGGAACAGCAGGTTGGATGGCAAAGCGTTGGACAAGAATGCTTCGCGCGTCAGCAAACCATGGGCCGTTCTTCCAACGTCCTCGAAAACTTCGTCTTGTAGTGAGCTTTCGAAACGATCCTCCCTGGCGAGCCGCAAATCCTCTCGACCAATTAGCCCGAGCTTTCAAAGGAATGCTCACCGGAAAGTTGGGCGTGTCCGCAAAGGAACGGACTGCTGAATATCAGAGCTATGCCAGAGATTTTCGAGGACTCGTCGATGGTACCGTAGCAAAACTCAGCGACCTCGGATTTCGTCCACGTCAGATGCACGGCCAGGACCTCATTGATCTGCTCTACCCAATCCTCAACAGACGGAGCACAAAGTCAGGAAAATTTCGACGAGGTCGAAGCACCTCGGTGCCAAGACCTGAGTACGATTCAAAAGATTTCCTCTCGAACCAGATTTCCGAGACCCATGCTGAACACCCTGAAAATGGAATAGTGAAAAAGGATGGTCGGTACTTTAGAGCCGTTTCTATCGTCAAACCCCCAAAGCAGTGCTTACCACTGATGATTACGCCGCTGCAAAGTGCTCCGTACGAGAACATTATCAGCGTTACCTACTCCAAGGATCCACAAGAAAAGCAGATCGCTGGACTCGATGCTCTCGACGGAACGCTCGGCATGCGTGAGATAACCGGTATGGGACGCGCAAACCAGAAAGTTCAGCACCAAATTGCTGCAATTCGTGCCGCGCGCTCAGAGCTGTACGCAAATCGATGCCAGATGGTTCGCGTTGGTGTCCACCAAACCTTCTTCTGTCAAACGAAAGAAGAGGCAATGAGAGCTTCCGCGGAAGCGGTAGCGACATTTCCACAACTTAACGGTGCACGAGGTATGGCCCATGAGGTTTCAGACTTGGGAGTTATCGTGAACTCCATGCCAGGATGCTATGATCCAGCAACGGATGGTGCTGGATGGACCAATACCATGCGCTCATCACGAGCCGTTCGACTCTTCCCACTCTGGGGGAACTGGAGAGGGAGTAAGGGAAGTCTGTTCATCCTGCCAAGCCTCTGGAATCGCGAGCTCGTTGGATTTGACCTCTACGATTCTGAAACTGCTCCAAACGTGCTTATCGCTGGGGTATCAGGTGCCGGGAAAAGCTATCTCCTCTGCTTTATTCTCATCACCATGAATAGAGGACACTACTCGACTCTTAGCTCAGGTCGTCTTGTTGAAAGACAACCCATCACCTTCGTCTTTGACAAGGGGATGGTTGGCCAACCGTGTGGATTTGAGAAGGTAGCAAGGTTGT
>JAGRAT010000001.1 GCA_020434495.1 Bdellovibrionales bacterium
GTTCTCTTTGTTCGCTCAAAAACTTCAATCGAGTTTCTCTTGCTCATCGCTGGACTTGCAGCATTCCTTGGTAAGCGTGAACTTTGGCACGCAACGAGTTTTCAAGAACTTCGAGTCTTAAGTGAGTGTATCTGGGTGCTTATCTTACCAACTCTTTGTGTCCTATTCCCTAAGCTTTATGGCTTGGATAGTGATAACTCCCCCGAACAGCTTGAATAATACTGCCCACCAGGTACACTTCCCACCTCAATAGGAATCCGCTGTGAATATTCTTTTAACTGGAGGAACAGGTTACTTGGGGAGCATGCTCTGTGAGCGCTTGGTCGCGCTTGGGCATGGGGTAACCGCATTGGTTCGGCAGGCGGCTAGTTCGTCCTCTCTTGTAACGCTAAGGGAGTCCGCTGGTGAACGCTTAGAGCTCGTAGAGCTTGATTCAGCAGATCTTGAAAACGAGCTCGGAACAAAGAGCTTTGATCTTTGCATTCATGGGGCAACTCGGTATGGACGTCCACCAGAGACGGAGGAGGATGTTCGGGAGACGAACTTTGAGTTTGCGAAGAGGGTTTATCAAATGTCCGCAAGGATAGGGATTAAGAGCTTTGTGAATCTTGATACTCCTATTCCTCCAGAAGTCAGCGCCTACGCTCGATACAAGCGAGACTTTCGAACGTTTTTGCGGGCTGACGAGGCTATTCCCCAAAGGATAAATATTGTTCTTCAGTATATTTACGGGGAGTCCGAGCCACAGGGACGCCTTGTGCGTTCCTTGGTTGAAGTATCGTATGAGCAGAACGGAGCTTTTCCGATGTCTCCGGGAGAACAGAGAAGAGATTTCATTCATATTGATGATGTCGTAGCGGCGTTCGAATCTCTTGTTTCAAGTTTGAGCGAGCTCCCGAATGGATTCACCCAACTCGATCTTGGAACCGGTTCGGCAGTATCTCTTCGAGAGCTTGTTGCGTTGATTCAGAACCTTAACCCGAAAAGCTCGGCCGATTTTCAGTTTGGTGCGTTGCCGTACCGAAGCGGTGAGCCGATGGAGGTCAAGGCGGATAATGCATATTTGAAGACAGTTTTCGGGTGGGCTCCAAGGGTAAGCCTCGAGGAAGGAATAGCGCGTGTCGTAAATGTCGTTCGAGAAGGAAAGGGAGTGTAGCGATGAGATTTTTAATAACTGGCGGTTGTGGATTTTTAGGCTCGAATCTCTCGGCTGAGGTGCTTAACCGCGGGGATGAGCTTTTTGTAGTTGATAACTTATATCGAACCGGAAGCCGCGATAACCTCGCGTGGCTCAAGAGTTTGGGAGAGTTCAGCTTTCACGAGCTGGATACGCGGGACCGTGACTCTCTCGCGAAAGTTGTGGCAGAAGTGAAGCCCGAAGCGATTTTTCATCTTGCTGGGCAAGTTGCAATGACCACTTCGATCGAGAATCCTCGCTTTGATTTCGAGACCAACGTTGTCGGTGGTTTTAATGTTCTAGAAGCTGTTCGCGAACATTCTCCGAATTCAGTAGTGTTTTATTCGAGTACGAATAAAGTATACGGGGATTTGGAGCATATTCCTGTCGAAGAGAAGGACTCCCGTTACATTACTCCCGATTATCCTCAGGGATTCAAAGAAAATATTCCACTTGATTTCCGATCTCCGTATGGGTGTTCCAAAGGTAGCGTTGATCAGTACATGCTTGATTATTACCGCATCTTTGACATTCAAACTGTTGTTTTTCGGCATTCATCTATTTTCGGCGGACGACAGTTTCCTACTATCGATCAAGGATGGATCGGCTGGTTTATCCAACAGGCATTGGAAACAAGGAAAGTTCCTGCTCGAGCTCCCTTCACTATCTGTGGAAATGGGAAGCAGGTGCGGGATGTGCTTTTCGCGGAAGACCTTTTGCGTTGTTACTTTGGGGCTTTCGATAAGGTGTCGGAGTGTGCCGGACAGGCCTTCAACATCGGTGGAGGAATAGAGAACAGTTTGTCTCTCCTTGAGCTCTTCCGATTCCTCGAAGAGGAACTCCAAGTAAAAATGAACTTTCAGCAGCTACCGTGGCGCGCCAGTGATCAGCGCGTTTTTGTTGCAGATGTTTCAAAGGCTCGCGAGGTATTTTCTTGGGAGCCGCAGATAGATAAAGTCGAAGGAATGCAACAGATGATTTCTTGGCTTTCAGGGGTTGGACAGTAATGGGTAATGCAGTGGAAAATTTCTCTCCGGAAGCTTCTCATGCACAAGTTGAGCTGAGTGTTGTTGTTCCCTCTTACCTTGAAGAGGAGAATCTTCGACTGCTCCTCCCGAGGATTATAAAAACCGCTACGGAGCTCACTCCAGAGTTTGAAGTGCTTATCATCGATACTATGGAGCCTCTCGATAATACCCGCGCGGTGTGCGAGCAGTTTCCGCAGGTCCGTTATATCCAGCGTAAGCATGGAAATATGTTTGGTGATGCCGTACGGACCGGTATTGATCAATCAAGAGGGAAATACGTCATATTCATGGACGCTGATGGGTCTCACTCGCCGAGTTTCATTAAGAACTTGTACCAACACAAAGAGGAGGGCGAAGTCGTTATTGCGTCTCGTTACGTCAAGGGGGGCTACACAGAGAATAATCCTTCTCTTATTTGGATGAGCTATATCCTTAACTGTGCTTACCGGGTAGTGCTCAATTTGAAGTGTAATGACGTCTCAAACAGCTTCAAGCTTTATAGAGGGGATCAGCTGCGATCGCTCAAGCTCAAATGTTCAAATTTCGATATCGTTGAAGAGATCTTGTTTAAGCTGAATCGAAAGTACTCGATTAAGATTAAGGAGCTTCCGTTTACTTTTCGAAAGCGGATGTTTGGAGATACAAAGCGTAATCTGCCACTTTTCATCCTTACCTATGTCTGGACCCTTGCTCGACTGCGGTTATCTATCGATTAGGCGTTGATCTGAATTTGGGATCTGAACTTGGTTGCGATGTTTGCAGGAGGCTCATTTCTGTGCCCGGCGAACAGGCCATAACCTATTTGATTTGCTTGGGTATTCTAGAGATCCATGGTGATTTGAAAACCCCTCTTTGAATCGGTAAGATTCGTCCTCCACTTTTGACCTAGGAATGAGGGAATCTCTTGAAAGTCGTTTTATTGGCCGGTGGCCTCGGTACCAGGATCAGTGAAGAGAGCTATCTGAAGCCGAAGCCCATGATTGAGATCGGTGGAAAGCCGATTCTTTGGCATATCATGAAGCTCTATTCCGCTTATGGGCTTACCGAATTCATCGTTTGCGCTGGCTATAAGGGGTACGTCATTAAGGAGTACTTTGCGAACTACTTCCTGCAAAATTCAGATGTAACCTTCGACCTTGCAAATAACAGTTTTGAAGTACATCAGCGCAGTGCTGAGCCTTGGAAAGTCACAGTAGTTGATACAGGTGAAAAGACCTTTACGGGGGGGCGCATTAAGCGAGTCGCCGAGTATATCGGGGATGAAGATTTTTGCTGCACGTATGGGGATGGTCTTGGCGATATCAACATTCGCAATCTCCTACAGTTTCATAAGCAGCACGGAGGGCTCGCTACAGTTACCGCAACGCAGCCGCCGGGCCGATTCGGTGTAATGAGCTTGTCTGGTACCAAAGTACATAGCTTTCAGGAGAAGCCTGAACAGGGTGGGGGTTTGGTAAACGGGGGATTTTTCGTGCTCTCTCCAAAGACTCTGAATTACATTGCAGGGGACGAAACGATCTGGGAACGCGAGCCTCTTGAGAATTTGGCAAAGGACGGCGCGATGTATGCTTATCATCATGAGGGGTTCTGGCAGCCCATGGATACGCTAAGAGATAAGATGCTTCTTGAGCAGCTTTGGAACGAAGGAAAGGCGGCGTGGAAAATTTGGGATTGATACCTGGGTTTTGGAAGGGGAGAAAGGTTCTCCTTACTGGTCATACTGGCTTTAAGGGATCGTGGATGAGCCTTTGGCTTTCGCGACTTGGGGCGGAAGTAACTGGATATGCTCTTCCTCCAGAAACCTCTCCAAACATGTTTGGTCTCGTGGAGATTGAGAAAGATCTCAACTCCGTCATCGGAGACATTCGAGACTACTCCTCAATTGAGTCGGCTGTTCTTCATTCTCAGCCGGAGATAATTATTCATATGGCCGCGCAGCCGCTCGTGCGACGGAGTTACCGAGAGCCCCTGGAAACCCTCGACACCAATATCATGGGCACGGCGAATCTTTTGCAAGCTGCGCGGGGAGCCAAAGGGTTACGAGCTGTCCTCGTTGTGACGAGTGATAAATGTTACGACAACAAGGAGCGAGAGCAGGGATACAGAGAGGATGAGCCAATGGGAGGGCACGATCCGTATTCTGTGAGTAAAGGGTGTACGGAGCTTGTTACTGCCGCTTTTCGAGATTCTTTTTTCCCTCCAAGTAGGTTTGAAGAACATGGAGTCGTCATTGCTTCGGCTCGCGCCGGAAATGTGTTTGGAGGTGGTGACTGGTCTGAGGATAGGCTCATTCCGGATATCGTCCGGGCAATAGAGAAAAAGGAGAGCGTGGAAATTCGCCATCCCGAGGCCGTTCGTCCTTGGCAGTTTGTCCTTGAGCCGCTCTATGGATACCTTCTTCTCGCGCAGGCGATGGTGAAAAGAGGACCGAGCTTTGGAGAGGGTTGGAATTTTGGTCCCGATCGAGAAGATGAGGTTGCCGTTCGTACTGTGCTTTCTGAGCTCAAGGGGATCTTTGGATCGGAGTTCAACTGGAAATCCGATGAGAAGGAAACTCCTCATGAAGCCGGGGTGCTTCGGCTGAACACTACGAAATCAAGAAACCAACTCGAGTGGTCTCCGCGGTGGAATCTCAAGAAGGGATTAGAAGAGACTGCGCGTTGGTATAAGGCAGTGCTCGCTAACCCCCATGCTGCGAGGTCGTTGTCCCTTGAATTGCTTGAGAAATATGTGATTGACGGAAATCGCGGAGAGAATGATTATTCCCGACCACTTGCAGTAGGTGTCTAAATTCCATGGCAGAGAAGGAAGAAAAATTACGTCGACAGATTCTCGATCTGGTGAAGGACTACTATCGAGAAGTACATAAACCAGCCGGAGAAGTCCCGTTTGTGCCGGGCGAATCCTTTCTTGGATATGCCGGAAGAATATTTGATGAAGTCGATATGCAGATGCTTGTCGATTCGTCCCTTGATTTTTATCTGACCGCGGGCCGATTTGCGAAGCAGTTCGAGAGGGCGTTTGCGAAAAAGCTTGGAGTAAAGCATTCGCTTTTAGTGAACTCTGGCTCGTCTGCAAATTTGGTAGCATTTAACGCGCTTACTTCCCCCTTAGTCGGTGAGAGGCGTGTGCGTCCTGGCGATGAAGTCATCTGTGTCGCCGCAAGTTTCCCAACAACGGTAAATCCGGCGATTCAGTACGGGGCCATCCCGGTTTTTCTTGATGTTACGGTGGAGGATGGCACATACAATCTTGATGTCTCTCAGCTGGAGGAAGCGCTCAGCCCGAGGACGAGAGCGGTCATGGTCGCTCATACGCTTGGAAATCCATTTAACCTCGGTGCGGTTTTAGAGTTCTGCCAAAAGAATGATCTTTGGCTAGTTGAGGATAACTGCGATGCGCTCGGTTCTCTCTATGATGGCCAGCTGACAGGAACGTTTGGCGATATCGGCACCTCGAGTTTTTATCCCGCTCACCATATTACGATGGGTGAGGGGGGCGCGGTGTATATGAGGAAGGGCATGCTCAAGCGAGCAGCCGAGTCTATCCGCGACTGGGGACGTGATTGTTGGTGTGAGTCGGGGAAAGATAACACCTGTGGTAAACGTTTTTGCTGGCAGCTCGGAGAGCTTCCTGATGGATATGACCACAAGTACACCTATAGCCACTTTGGCTATAATCTCAAAGTTTCGGATATGCAGGCAGCGGTTGGATGTTCGCAGCTTGAAAAGCTCGATAGCTTTACCGAAATTCGAAGGCGAAATTGGCAACTGTTGAGAGATGGGCTCGCAGACCTTGAGGAGCTTTTTATCCTCCCTAACGCAACACCGAGATCTGAGCCGAGTTGGTTTGGCTTCCTCCTGAGTGTACGAGATGGAGTCGGTTTTGCTCGGAATGAGATCACGAGCTTTCTTGAGGAGCGAAAGATTCAGACGAGAAACTTATTTGCTGGAAACTTACTTCGTCAGCCGGTGTTTGATGAGATGCGAGCAACCGGAACGGGGTATCGAGTGATAGGGGATCTGAGGAATTCTGATTTCATAATGACGAACTCGTTCTGGCTTGGTGTATACCCTGGTCTGAGTGAGGAGAAGATTGAGTACATGGTGCAGTCGGTAAGAGACTTCGTCGATTCCTCCATTCGGGCACCAAAGACTGCTTGCCTCTAGCCCTAGATAGCTTCTAGGCGAAGATGGTTATTTGGTTCAATATTCATAATTTGGTGATTTCATTAATCTGGGGATGCCTCTATGAGTGAATCGATAGACGATGGGTCTTTCCGTGGTCGGCTCTCTTTGCGAACGAACACCATCACTCTCGTGTCTTCTCTTTTCAGCGCGCCATTTCTCTTAGGGCTCATTGCTTCAGTAATCCTTGCCGTATGGTGTGCTTGGAAGATTTACCTTATGCATGCCCTCGAGTACACCTCAGACCTGCTGGTGCATGTTCAAAAGGCACGGAGTTACCTTTATGGATACCCGCTGCTTTATGACAATTTTTACGGGCCTCACCCGTATCACAATACTTTTACTCAATTGCTTTTTGCTCCGTTTACTCATTTGTATGGAGCTATTGGACTCTTTGTCCCTACGACTCTGATTTACGCTCTTTCGATTTACTTGATCATTTCATTAGCGAGTAGGCTGGAAGTCGAACGCAGGTGGACTCTATACGTAGTATCAATAGTCCTCATTCTTGGACCTATTGGGTTTTGGATGTTCGACGATCCTGTGTATGGATGGCACCCTGAGCCCCTCGTATTTCCGCTTGGTATTTTCTTTGCTTTGAGTCTCGTTACTCGTAAGAGGGTCGTTTCGATTCTTATGGCGATGCTAGTCGCGCTTACTCATGAAGGTGGGCCGATTCTCGCGTGGTCTATCCAGACGATGTATGAGCTGATAGTGAACCGATCGAGATTTTTTAGTGCTCGGAAAGCATATCTTATGCGCCTGGGAACCATTCTTATCTTTTGGGCACTTTTGTTTGTCATTGGGGTGATCGTTCAACGGACCTGGGATCCGGCTGGCGCAGGACGATTCGATCAGGTGATAAACCTTATCCGACAGGACTATCAGGCTGTGCTCATGGGACTTCTCGTTATCCTTGGGCGTTTGGCCTTGTTGCTCACCGCATGTTGTTTTATCGGCTTTTTTGTGGGGCTGCAATTTAAGGAGATGTTTATCACCATACTTTGTGTGCTGCCACTAGTGGCGGTTGGTATCTTTGGGAGTCTTGCATACAGCGCGGATCTTATAGGCAATTTTCACAACATATTTTGGCCATCACGATTCGCATTCGTATGGGGAGCGGTTATCTCAGGACTGATCATTTCAGTTTCTTCTTCGACTTCTTTCTCTCCTCAGCCGCTTCTTGGGCTGCGATTGATTCTCCTCTGTGTTGTTTCATTGCCGGCGCAGTTTTATTGGCTGAAGGAGTATAGGGATTATGACCTGTTCGAACGCTTTGAACGTCCTTTCGATGAGAAGAGTATGGCAGCGAAGTTTCGCGATGATGAACTTGCGCTCGTAGAATGTCTTGGTGATAGCATCCCGAATCGAGTTCCTATTCTGGTCACAGCAGTCTTGCGGGGAGCATTTCATAGTCATTTTCTGATTGGAGGGAATAAGGATAATCCGTACAGATCAGAGCCTCAGATATACATCTGTGAGTTTCTTGTTCGAGACCCGTACGACCGAGAGTGCCAAGAGCAGCAATTGCATTCGATCGAAGAGCTCGGATATCGAAAGCGTGAAGTCTATGGCATTCGAGTTTCGTACACACGTGATGCGAGGAAGCTCGTAAAGGCGTGTATGCCCGGTAAAAAGCAGGGAGCTGCCCACAACTGAGAATGCCATCCCTCTTAAGAGGGCACCTTTAAGAGGGCACCTTTAAGAGGGCATTGACACTTTACCGAGCTTAATTCTGAACAATCCGATCAGTGTCATTTTTAGGAGCATGAGGCCGTGGCGGAAGCGGCTAATATTGGTGCTTCCGTATGTCCTATCTCGGTATCGGATAGGAATGTCGATTATCCCAAGGCCGAGTACTGAGGCTGGGAAAAGGAGTTCGTAGTCGCCAAATGGATCAAAGTCTCCAAAATCGTCTCGCCACTTCATGCACCGTTCGTAATCGATTTTAGAGAGGAGCTTGGTGCCGCAGAGAGAATCCCCTAGTCGGTTGCCAAGGACGAAGCTTAGCGCTTTGGCGAAGAAGATATTCCCCATGAGGTTCAGTGGCCGCATGGCATTACCTTCCATCGGGTACACGAGACGACTTCCATTTATGAAGTCAGCAAGACCTCTTCTGTAAGCGCTGTAAAACCGCTCTAAGAGTTCCGGTGGCATCGTTAGGTCAGCATCGAGGATGGTGAGCAATTCCCCAGATGCCTCACGAAATCCCAAACGGACAGCATCAACTTTTCCTTTTCCCGTCTGTTGGAAAGCTTTTAACTTGAAGCGATCCTTGTATTTCTCAACTACTCGCTTGATCTCTCCCCAAGTATCGTCGGAGGAATGTCCTTCGACATAGATTACCTCAATATCGGCACCATCAAATTTCGGCATTCTCTTTAGGGCATTCTCGATATTCCCTTTTTCATTCCGGGCTGGAATCACGATGGAAAGGGAAGGCTTTCGCTTCTCCTTTCTGACTGGTCGTAGAAATAGAATTGTGACGAGGCTCAGGTAGTTTAAGAGGGGAATTGCAGGAATGATTTTATTAATGACATCGCCGATCCCAAACAGCTTCCATGGGATGTAAACGGCTGGACGGCTCCTGACGAGATCGTAACCTGCGAGCTTCGCAATGTTTTCGAGATCTACAAAAGTGACAAAGGTGTCAGGTTCCGGACCTTTCCGAATTCCTAACTTGCTCGCAAGGGAGTAGAGGAAGCGGAAATAAGGGTTGTAGGCGACAATGCCGACTCGCGAGTGCCGGTTAAGCCCTTTTCGAATGCCAGCAAGGGTGTCCTCAATATTGTAGTCGTGGTTTATGTTTGCGTTTAAGAGTACGAGTGAGCGAAGGCCCTCTTTCTCGTTCATTTTCTCAAGCGCTTCGACCTGAGACGTCTCAAATTTCTTCTCACAGTCGAGAGCTGCCAGGAGTGCGCCGGTGTCTTCTTCTCGTCTCTTCCACTGGACTGTCACATCCATGTATCGGCTTACGTTGGAGACCTCAGAGGCGATGATGCTGTTTACATACTGACGCCAAGCGGGGAGTCCCTTAGGTGCTGCCCCGACAACATGGAGGTAGGGCACTGCGGAGTCATTTTCACGCTTTCCTTCACTGTCTAGTTCCTGCCCTTTGAATAGCTCTTTTGCAGCTGAGTCACTCATCTTGCTTGTACGCTCATGAATATTAGATTGATAAAGTTATGCTCTGCTAAGAGCCTAATGCCGCAGTATTTTTCAGTCAACTCTACCGCAAGAGGTATGCTTGCAAGCTGCTAAGAGCGTGGAAAAGCGTCGAGTTTTTCTACAGGTCGATTCGCTGACTCGAGAGGACGCGATCTCCCTAATCCAGCGAGCCATTCTTCAGCGCCCACTCGTAGGTTCTTTTCAGACCTTGCTCTAGCGAGTGGTTGGGTTTCCACCCGAGTGCCTTTATCCTGGAAACATCGAGAACTTTTCGAGGGGTACCGTCTGGTTTGGAAGGATCAGTCTTGATTTCCCCCTCAAATCCTACTGTCTTTTTCATGAGCTCAGCGAGATCCAATATGCTGCAATCGATACCAGTTCCAACATTGATAGTTGTTGGTTCTTCGTATTTGTCCATCAGCACGATAATTGCTTCGGCCAAATCCTCGATAAAAAGAAACTCGCGCCTTGGGCTGCCTGTTCCCCAAATGGTGACATCTGGTTTGCCGCTGAGTTTCGCTTCATGAAATCTGCGCATCATGCCGGGTATGACATGAGAGTGATCGGGGTGGAAGTTGTCCCCTGGGCCATAGAGATTTGTAGGCATGACCGATGTAAATCGTTTCCCGTACTGTTCCCAATATTTCTCGCAAAGCTTTAGGCCGGCAATTTTCGCTATGGCATATCCTTCGTTTGTTGGCTCGAGGGGGCCAGTCATGAGGTAGTCTTCTTTTATCGGTTGAGGAGCCATTTTCGGGTAAATGCAGGAGCTTCCAAGTAGCAGGAGCTTTTTCACCCCATGCTCAGCTGCTGCATGAATGACATTTGTCTCGATCACGAGATTCTCATAGAGAAAATCCGCTTGGTTGGAGAGGTTGTAGAGGATGCCACCTACTTTAGCCGCGGCGACAATACAGTAGTCAATTTGTTGCTCTTCAAAGAATCTGTGAACAGCGGCTTGATTCAAGAGATTGAGTTCGGCTCGGGATCTCCCTATGACATCCGAGTAGCCCTGTTCCTTCAAAGCAGCCATCACCGCTGACCCTACGAGCCCTCCGTGGCCAGCAACGTAGATCCGACTGTCTTTCTCCATATCCCCTACCTCTACAATTCGGTGAACCCATAGTGTTTCTAGTTGCGCGGGAAATTACAACCCTTTGGAGGCACAACTGTATCGAGGGGAGTTCTTCGTACTGACGCACCACGTGGCTGGAGGTGAAATCTTTGAGAGGGCTTGCTCCTTAAGAGCTCTTCTTTCGTATTACGACACGAAATGTAGTTTTCTCCCTCTCGGGACCTCCGAAATATGAACGCCAGGAGCACTGGTTATACGCCAACTCGACACCGTCGTAGGAATGGAATACTGCGGTTTCCGGTTCGAGATTGTATCGCTCGGCCAGTGCATCGATGCTTCGCATGATCCCTGCCGGTGTCGGGATGTGGTAGTCAGATAGACTTGAAATTTTGTACTTTAACTCCTCTCCCAGTCGATACGGATTCAAAGCAGAGCAGAGCAATGCGATGAGCACATCTCGTATTCGACGGGGAAGAAAATGGATGTACTTGATGTCAGTGTGTTGTTCAGTTGGGAAATACCTGTTTGGGAGCTCGAGAAAGATGATTCCTCCCGGCTTTACGACTCGGTAAAGTTCGGCGAGGTATAGCCCAACGTTTTTTGTATGTTCAATGACGTGCATACTAAAAACGATATCAAAAGAGTTGCTTGGAAGCGGAAGGATATTTCCGTCGTATGTTTGAATTGACACGAGCTCTTCAAAAGGAGTTGCCTGAAATCGAGCCTTTGCGAGGCGAGCTAAAGATTCATCAACTTCAATTCCTGTAGCAGCGGCGGCGCCCCATTCCATGAATGTGTAAAGATCCCCAGCTGATCCACATCCGGAAGAAAAGACATGGCTGCCCGATATCGGGTGGAATTTTGATAACTGGTCAATCCACGGACCAAAGCGTGATATGTCGAGATGATTCTGAACGACATTCTCGAAATTGAAATCATCTCTGTAGTCAGCGAGTTCCTCTTCTACAAGAGAGCGGAAGTTGTTCATCTGAATTTCTGCTAATGCTGGCATGAGTCACGTCGCTCCTTATCGCCGTCATGCGATATTACGAGAAGGGATGAAGTCCGAACATTCGTCCAAAGCAATATCCCATACTCCTTCAGACCTTTCAAACTTCTACTGGAGAGAAGTCTCCGTCCCGTCATTGGGGAGTTGAAAAAGAAGTACAGCGCCATGCCAGGTCCGGATTGGTTTGTTGTTGAAGGCTCCATGAAAGGTGAAAGGCCAGCTTTTCCTGAGGATAATGTGATTGGCTCTAGGACCGAGTACCCCTTCTGCTTGTTTTATGAAACTCGCGGTGTCTATTTCGCTGTAGTGGTGGTTGAAAATCCAGCGGATCGGGTAATGTTCCAGAAGTTCTGCTGTACTGCCTGTGCGAATAGCCCGCGCATATTGAGCCGAGTTGACAACACCGTCCAGGTTGATAACACGGTTCTTTGAAAAGTACCCAACAATCCCAGCGTCCCAAGAGGCGATGATGTCGTTTGGATCGATCTGTTTGTTTATCCAAAGTGCCGCTTCGTAATTCACCTTTCGGATGGAGTAGCTGTTTGAGTTTAGCACCGAAGTCCATGAAGTGGTGATTAGCCACAATACTGGAACAGCGAAAATTGTGGAAATAAGGAGTGTTTGTCTACGTCTTTGATTGGCGTTCTGGAATTGCTGATTAAGTAACAAGTTTGCAAAGTCCATCGTAAGGGCGAAATAGGTGAGTACGAGGCAGGTAAAAACGGGGACGAAATGCCAGAGGCGAGGAAAACTCTGAAGAAAGAGATAGTAGCCGAAAATTGTACCTGCAAAGAGGTATAGCCATCCAAAAGTGTTTGCCATGCGTTGTAGAGTTGCGAAGCGCACCTGCTGAGTCGCTCGATACCATCCGAAGGCGAAGGCCCCAAAACACCCAGCAAAAAGCACTATACGCCTCGGGGTTCTAGGAATCTGCTTGACCACACCGCTCACTTGCACCGGAGTATCAAAGAGGAGCCAGTTTGTGACGAGAAATAGAGCAATAACAAGAACTGGGAGTATGAGAATCTCCAATAGCTGGCGTACTGTTCCCGCTTTGGTTGTCCACCACCAAATGAGATAACAGGGAATTAAGAGGCCTGCATCTGTGCGACTAAGAAAAAGCAACGCAAAACAGGCTCCGAGTGCGAATCTCCAAGATGGGGACTGTGTATACTGCCCGCAAATGACATTCCCGGTCTCGTCGTCGAAAGCTGATCGCTCTCCGCTGATTCTACGGGCAGTATTTGTCGTCCCTCCGGGGGACCTCCCGGCAACTTCAGTTGCCTTTGGTATAGATTGAAGCTCGAATGATTTCACGCTGTGTATCCAGAGTGCGATGCTGAGAAAAAACAGCACGAGAGTGGACTCAAGCCCGTTTACCGCAAAGCGCATCGTCATAGGGCTCATTGTTATTCCAAGCAGAGTCAGGAGGGGGATAACCCCCGGCCCTCTTCGTTCCGGCCGCAGTGCCGCAAGTGCTTTCCCGACGATAATGATCGATAAAGCAGCGAGTGCTACTTGGAAGAGCAGCAGCACTCTTACAGCTTCCATGTCGCTGAATGACAGAAGATAGGGAATAGCGCACAGAATAAGCCAAAGGGGATGGAAGCCGTTAGTCTGGCTCAAACCATCAAAGGTAAACCCCAGCCCCTTCACCCAGTTGCGTGCGATGGTGAAGTAGTAAAAGGAGTCATCGAAGGTTGCGATCAATGGATAGTCTTGCCAATTGATTATGGCCA
Organism: Bdellovibrionales bacterium; assembly: GCA_020434495.1. Lineage (GTDB taxonomy): Bacteria > Bdellovibrionota_C > UBA2361 > UBA2361 > RFPC01 > RFPC01. The sequence continues at coordinate 13,384 of JAGRAT010000001.1, forward strand.
CTACCCAGAATGCCAAAGTTCCCAAGGTAATGGTGATAATGGGTAAGTGAAAGTGATCGCCGGAGCTGGTTGGTGTTGAATTGTGTTGCATTAAGCGAAGCTAATTGGTGAGCATTCTGATTCCGTCTGCATATGTTCGCATGATGTTTAACTATGAGGTACGGTAAATTTTTCTTGTCGGGGAAACTTCCCCGTCAAGAGATACTGGATGGATTGTCGCTGATAGAAATGGTGAAGCAGTCGCCTTCGGAAGGATGGAGCTTAAGATGGACGACGGAGGAGATAGTCTTTAATAGCCGCCGAGTGAATTGAGGCGAGATTTTATAAAGCGTTTAAGCGTTACAAACTTTTTGCCTCTAGCTTTTAGTAAACTTTTCACTCTTTTAGTCGTTGTCTGAACGAGACTTTGAAACTCAGAAGCGGTCGTGGCCTCAATCGTTTCTGAAAATGAGTCAGCAGAGGTTCTAAACAGAAGGAGAGCCTGCTGCGTCTCTTTTCGGAGCACTCGCTGACGCTTTCGAGCTTTGCGTTTTTCTCTTGGTGGAAGTGGTCTAACGGCCTGTACCAAGGCTTGGAGCTCGCTCAGGGATTTTTTAAACACTTCAGTATCGCTTCCGCTCGGAGGATTCGCAGTTGGGGAAGGACCAGGCTCCTGAGTTGGGATCTCGGATGGAGTTGGATTCGGAGTGCTGGACGGAGTGGAAGACGGAGTCGGTGATGATGTCGGCGTTGCGCCATCCTCTGGAACTACGACGGTGAAAGAGAGAACTGTATCAGAGTCGACTGCAGGAATCTGAGAGATAGGAGCAAGAGAGAATCTTCTATACGCATCCATCTCGCTATACCCTAGGCCAGCACGGTTGTGTTTCCTCCAATAGGTGCCCCATTCGATATTTGCTTGATCATAAAGTCCAGGATAAAGAGCAAACGGGCTTATTGGAGGCCCGTATGGAAGGTAAAACACCTCATCATCAAAAGAGATCAGCTTTAGCGGAGATACCGAGAAAGTTCGAGCCTCACAGAGAAACCCACCCATGCCGTCTGGTTGAAGAACCACCCAAGCAGAGCTTCGTGAGCCGGCACCAGGACCAGAAAAGTCTTCGGCAACAACAACACCATTGTTGACCATTCTCAGAACTTGGCTATACGTCGTGATGCCGCGAGCAACACACTTGTCGGTTAGAAAGGTGATACCTTTGCGGAGCTGTTCCAACAAGAATGCAGCTGAGGGTAGGTCTAAGGCATTTTGCATTTCAGTGCGCGAAGCGCGATCTGTATATAACAGAAAATTTCTTACCGTAGCTGGAGTCGGTAGCGTCCCTCTGAGAATATTTTCCATTTGAGGTTGGAGATAAAGGATTAATATCTGCTCAAGGGAGTCGCGCATGTCACCCTCATGGACACGCAGCAATTCTACGGCTATGGAGACTATTGGGATCTCTCCAGAAGGAACGACGGTAGCTCCAAACTTATCAAACGAAGCAACAATAATTTCCAAGAGCTTCTTTAGTCTTCCGCCGTGAGTGCCCGAGGCAAAGTGAAAAACATCTTGCTTGTTCATTGGGGTATCACGATGAGCAAGCTCAAAAGTTTTTAGTTGCAATTGCCGGTGAGTTTGACGACCTGGATCCATATGTGAAGGCACCGATGGTGGCACTTCGCATCCGCCTGAAAGAGCGCCGTTGTCCGCTGCTGCGTGTCGCTGTTCTGCGCAGTACGATGTTGGTCGAACACCTGTTTTTAGGTACTGTGGTACAGGGGGATTGACGGTGAGTCCATCAATGGTGTCGGAGCCGGCAACTTCATCAACCCAACCTTGGTTAAGCGAGAAGTAGGCAAGGCGCTCAACATCTTCTGGACTGCGAGAAGGAGCAGAGTGGCAACCAGCTTCTCCGTAGTGAGGTATTGCTTTCTCTAGAACTTGTAAATACTCATCCCCGTCTTCATGTAATCCCGCGAGAAACCTACGCCACATCCCATCAACAAAGCTGGAGGGACTTTTTTGTCGAATGGTGATTGCGAAGTATTTTCCACTGAATTTAACGAGAAGAAAGACTTTCCCAAATCCAGGCACGTAATACTCGGTAATCGTCTCAGTCACACCATTTCTGATCACATCGAGAGGACGCGATTCGAGTGGGTACCAGACATCTTGATACTTGTAATTAACGCCGTCGGTTTCGACATAAAAGGTGAATGCTGATGCGGTAGGACCTGCAGTGCCGGTGGTCGAATTGCCGGCCGTGTTTTGTAAGCCGATAAATCCTGGGTTTGTTCCGTAGACACCGAGCACGAAGGGCTTATAGCCATTAGCGCCATCAGAAACCCACCCTCTCGATACATTCATCTTTTGCCCTGCGCCAAAATTTGTGTCAAACGAGGACATTTGATGCGGCTCTCCCGTCGAGAAGCATTTCAGTTTGCTTGGATCGCTAATGTCTCGATAAGTTCCTGCTGCACCGTTAGAAGCGCCAATCGGTGTATCGAAGTGTTCTTGAAATTGAACCAATGGAGATTGCTCGCTCAGCGAGACGGTTTCTAGAAGCGGTGGAAGGGGATGTCCCAATTCGTTGTGGACAAGATCATCTCCAAATGCAGCGGCCAAAGCAGAGACGGTTCCCAAATCGTGAAATTGAGCGTACAGAGCGTAGGCGATCAAAAAGTCACGTGGCGTGCGCTCATAAAAATATTGAACAATATTGGTTGGCTGAAGCTCAGGATTCGCCGCATAAAAAGCAGCTTCAGTTTGTCTCGCTTGAAATTGAGCTCCTTTCACCCACTGTGTAAACAACCGGAGAACTTGTGGATCCATCGATTCAAGTTCAGAGTCGACCCAAGCATCGAGCCCCCACCAGCGAGCATAGGTCGAGATATCTTCAAGTTTTCTATCACCAGAGACTTCTTCTTCAACCGTTCCATCGGAATCTACCTTGCGCGGTATTGAAGGAATGGCAAAAAAGACCTTCGAATAGCGCGGTGAGTTCCCGTTGATGATCTCTTCTAGGATTGCCTGATTCAAGGTGCTACCGTGGTCGGTTGCAGTTAAGCTATTCGCTAGCATCGTTAAAGGCTGTCCGTTGTATTGAGCGACTCCGAGCGCATACGCAAGATTAAACAGACTTTCTTCGGTCGTGCTTCCTCCGTTTGCTGTTTCAGCTACGGTAATTTCTCCGTATTTGCTGATTTCGACCCGCACTTCGGCTGGAGTAGCTAGACAAGTGAAGGGAAGGAAAGCCAGAGCCGGTAAGATAAGCCGGCAAACTCTATAGTTCATCGGTCTGTGCATCCTCAGATGTAACTCCGAACGGCGAATCAGGACAGCAAACGCAAGTTGGCATGTTGACCAGAAAATTAAACTGCTTGAACTTCCCCACGAAGCTGATAACGACAGTAAGGGTCGGTACTTGCCAAATACAACTAAAGATGCCACCGCTGATCGACAGGGTTTATGGCCAGCACACCACTTTCAATATCGTTCGCTGCAATAATTCTGCCAAGTCCTTGTGGGGGGCGAAGGCGTGAAAGTCCACGATATTAGGTGAGGGTAACTGCTATGTTCCTCAGTGATTCTATTAGTTTTGTGGTTAGACCTGATTGTCTGTGTGCGAAGGATGCCGGGAATTGCGCAGGTCAATAAAGATTAAGTAAGGGAAGTTGAAAGTTTGATAGAAAAGACCACGTTCCGGGCTGTGAAGTTGACAATGAGAATCCAATTGCCAAAGAGCAGGATTGTTTAATCCGGGGAAGCGGAGGAAGGGACTGATGATGCTAAGGCAACGGGCATTTCGAGTACACGGAAGTGCTTACAGACACTAACACCGCGGCCAGGAGAGGAAGTGAGTGCCACATCAAGGTCCGAGCCACGGACCACGAATGTTCTGCTGGCAGTAACTTTGAGGAGAGTCCCTGTATTTCGAGTGTTAAGACGCTCACAAGCTTCGGCGATAGCTATGGCTCCAAGCGGAACAGCGCCATCGTGGTCTTGTCCTTTTTCACTTCTCGTATTTGAAGCAGAGTCAGTTGCGATCTTAAATCGGTAAGTTCGCCCTGGGTGTGTCTCAAGGCTGGGGTTCTTCTCATATTTCGCCCAGAAGGTCTCATATCTTTCGTTAAAGACGGGGGATGTCATGTTTTTCTCTTTGGCGGCAGCATTAAGCAATTCTCCAGCTTGCTGGATGGTCGTACCAACTGGAAGAGTGATTTCAATCACTCCACCCTCCAGCTTTTTGAATCCCTTCAGAATTTTTTCAGCGGTTACTTCTGTTTCAACGGCAGCCCCTCCGAGTTCGAGCACGCTCCTTAACTTTTGTAGTTGTTCGGACGCGCTTCTCAGCGACTCTTCATCGCCCGTTTCTATTAGTTCTATAATTTCTCTTGCCGCCGCAGGAGTAAATTCTGCTCTAATTGGTTTAAGAACCTCTGCGACTTTCTCAGCCGCATCTGGATGTAGTGCTCTTAGTTCAGATATGAATTTCTTGCTTGCTGCATCGAATGCCTGGCCTACCAAATCTTCAGTTTCGGTAGCTAATGTCTTTGTCGCTTGGTTCCGTGCCTCTCTCATCGCTATCGCTCTCTAAAAACAATCTTAAACTCTTCAGGGACATGAGGATGAGCGAGAAGTGCCGCAAGCTCTTTTTCAAGCTTACTTTTTAACTCGCTAATTACGCACTCCTTCTCTTTGTTTGTATCAGAATCGTTCTCGCTATTATGTCCTTCCATGATGGATATCCCAATCGATCGGGCCAGACAGGCCGTTTCCAAGTTTCAAGAGAGAAGGAGCAAGTGTCGTTCATCGGCTCTCTATGAGGCTATTCTACCTAAACTCTTTTATAATGCAAAATAATTGCATAACAAAACCCTATCGTTCAGATTATGGTATTATCTCTAAGTTGGAAGAAGGAGTGATGGACCATGACAACGTGAGCGAGTTTCTATAGCATCACTGCATAGAGGCGGAAGTGGATTTAAGACTCTCTACTCTAAAGAGGGTCATCGACTATGATGATCGAATTAATTCTGGCGGAGAGTATGCGGAGATCGCTGTTAGCTTTGTGATATGCATGACGGTCTGGAACCGTCTCTCTCTGGCGGCGACGAGTACGCTTTATAAAGCGCTGCTTTAAAATTTTTCTTTGAAGTGCTTCGTTCCACACGACCTCACTATATCCCCACGCAGCGATCGAAATGATTTGAGGGATTCACGGGTCAAGCAAAGATGTCGCTCGCAGGTGATAAATGGAACAACAAGAAGTCTTATCGGCATCAAACGATGCTAAAACTCAAAGAGATACTCCTCGAGATTCACCCGAAGTTTGTCTGAAACCGCGATCCCCTCTTTCCGAAGAAGACGGGCTTTCTGGTCGACACCGAAGGCGTATCCCCCAAGCATCCCATCCGACTTCACCACGCGGTGACAAGGCACTTGAGGAGCATTTGGGTTTTTGCGACAAGCATTGCCAACTGCGCGAGCACCGTTTGAACCAAGTGCTTTAGCTAAGTGCTTGTATGTCGTTACTTTTCCTTCGGGAATTTTCTTTAAGAGTTCGTAACATTGTTCTTCAAAATTCATCCTGCCTCTCCGTTGGAGTTCGCCGCACGGTAGCAACAGTTTTGGCCGAGATCCATCTTTTTGCTGGGGGGAATCTGGGCGTATTCTCTGGTAGCAGTGTTATGTTACACCCTACTTTGGCCGTACTTTGATAGTGGGAAAGATGAGCCGAGAAATCTCTTGTGGCATTCCCGGCCGTAAAATTGTAGAGGAGGGTGTCACTTTGCGGTATGAGAATAGATTCTGAGACGAAATCTTTGTCGGAAATCGGAGCGAAATCGAGGAGTGGGGCGAGGTGATAGAAGAGTTAAGTCAAAAGCGCGAAGCGATCGCAGAAGTATTGCAACATGCCTCTCTTGAGTTGATGAGCTATTGGCCAGGTGCTGGCTCGGGAAGAGCGCTCGGAATAGAGGAAAAGGCAGATAAGAGCCTGGTGTCTAAGGCGGATTATGCAAGCAATGAGGTTCTTGTAGGAGGGTTGTCACGGCTCTTCCCTGATATCCCAATCAAGAGTGAGGAGAGCAATAGCACCAAAGCGCTTTCTGGAGATTATTGGCTGATTGACCCCCTAGATGGGACTTCGCGATTTTTAGATGGAGCGGATGATTTTGCAATCCTCGTGGCGTATATCGGAACGGATGGAATTCCCGAGGCAGGCTGGATTGTTTTCCCCGCTCAGAAGGTATGGTTTTGGGCTATCGGGGCTGAATTTGGAGTAGAGGGGCTGCAGGAGAAGGAAGCGATTGGACTTTCCCAGGCAGTTGAGCTTCGGCCTGGCTCTGTTTATGTGAGAGCGAGGACTCCAAGCGAAGAGCTTGTGAAGTTGGATCCTCGAGTAAACGTAGAGGGCCTTCACTCGGGTGCAGCCTTCTTTCACTTCTTGCTTGGAAAATTATCCGGAGTAGCGCTCTTTATGGGGCGTCTTGGTCCGTGGGATATCGCCGCGCCAGCAGCAGTAATTCACGCATTGGGAGGTGCAACGTATAATCAGTTGGGAGAACCATATCGGTTTGGAGAAATAGATGAGGAGGTCTTCGTCGCAGTTCCGAAGCAGCTTCGTGTCGAGCTGATATCGTTAGTAGGACAGCTTTTCAAGGATGCAGATGAGTGATTCACTAGCTGAAGTTTTAACCGATGTAACAATACGTGAGGGGTCTCAGCAGAAAAGTGACCTCTGGGGGGTCGGTTCACAAAAGAAGCTGGAGATCGTCCGTCTTCAAAAGGCGGTTGGGATTAAATCTATCGAACTGACTGCATTTGCCCCCGGGGAGTGGTTTGCTGATGCCGATGAGCTCGCAGAAGGGGTGAAGGGATGCTGTGGGAAAATGGTTGTTAAGGCGCTCTACTTTAATGTCCGTGGAGCGGAGAGATTGCAACGGTATCCCTATCTTCAGCAGGCTGGAATCGTGCACACAGCCGTCACTGAGGGTTATCGAATAAAAAACTATAACCAGCAGTCGATAGATGATGCGCTGTTAAAGCTTCGTGGTTTTGTAGAGTGGTTTTCCAGTAACGGATTTACATTTGATGTGCTGCTCTTTTCTACTTCATGGGGAGACAAGAGCACAGGGATTCTAGACTCCGCAACCTCCATGCGTTGTATCGAAAAGTTTATGAATGAAGCCGAGAGATGCGGATCTCTGCCGACTCAGATAACTCTTGCTGATACGGAGGGTGTCGTGGACCCGCGATCACTATCGGAGCTTGTTCAGCAGGTGAAACGCGCTTTTCCTGAGCAGAAGATCTGCCTCCATCTCCATCCTTCCAGGGAGGCCGCCGTTGCAGTGGTAGAAGCTGGCTTGGAGGCTGAGGCTGATTTGTGGGAGGGTGCCTGGTTGGGGATTGGGGGCTCACCTCTTGCGGATGGAGCAGGGGGGAATCTTGATATCCGAACTTTGGTGGAGGTGTACCAACAAAATGGTATCCCCACTGGATTTGATCCTGTTCAAATAGAGAGTCTCGAAAAAAGGATTGCAGAGATACGCTCTCCACAAAAAAAATAGCGGGGTAACATACTGAAATAAAATGAATAAGTGTGCGCCCTCATTTTTTTTCTTGACTTCATCAGTGCCCTTTGATATTCTTCTTTTATACCGATAGTCGATTTTCAAGATATCGCCAAGTTAAGATTCAAGTAGCCAGCATTGCTGGTTTTTTTGTGCCTGAAATCTCGCTTCAAAAATCTCCTTTTTGAATATCTGAGAATTTCATCAGGTGTCTTTATCTAACCCGTTGTAATTATTACTTAAATGTTTCGATAGATCAATAATATCAAGCAGTTAGAGGGTATCTATTTGCCGCCGGAATTGATGGTGACCAAGGTGGGCATCTGTTCGATCAGAGATTGGAATACCGAAACTCCCTTCGCAGTGGTCCTGAACAATACACCGCTGGCACTTACGAGGATGAGGTTTCAAGGAGGCCTTTTGACCATCCTCCGCGATAAGTCGCATTTGGTGTAGCTGCTCAGAAAGCCAGTCCTGGCGCTCCGACGTGTTGTATATTTTTACCTTTCGCGAATTTTTTCCAATGATGAGGTATCCGTATGGAGGGCGTTTGCCCTCAAACTCTTCTACAAGCCTCATATACACTAGGAGCTGAGCAATATGCCGGTCTCGGACCTTGTTCCCATGAGCCTTTCTTTCCACTGGGATGAAATATCCACTTTCTAACAGCACGGCATCGGGTCTTCCGGAGATACCTTGAATCTCTGAGATATAGGTTTTTCCTTTGTGGCGCTTCGATCCATCAACATTGATAGCTAGTGCTGTGGATGCTGAGAGCCCACTTTTCTTTGATTTTGATTTAATAGCTCGCAGTACATCATCAACAACGATAAGAGCTGAAACGATCAGAACAGTGTAGAGAATAAGATCCGAGTCCAGCTGCACTAGCTGATGAAGCACACGTATTATGCTCTCCCGAAAATGCTCTCTCACGTGTTGTGCCTCAGAATTAGAAGGAGAACGGTCGCAGCACTTATGAGCGCGGCTACAAGACGTAGCATTCGCCCAAGAGTAAACTCATACTCAAGGTCTTCTGCCCACTGTTTGTGGATCTCCTCTCCTTGCTCCATCTCTGGTCCCTCAAGGATCGGTTCACGCGACATGCGTTTTAGGTACCAGGCATTCGGGCACACGGTGTATTCTGCTACTTCACTAGCTGGAAATATGTGTTTTCCCGAACTTGTCTTATGCGGCATTGTACTTCCTCCGGAGCCGGCAAGAGTGAATTGCCCCACGCTGATAAGGTCGTGATGAGGCTCCTTCTCCATATCCGGAGTGGAAGCGAAAATGCTTCTTCCTGAATTTCACCAGGGATTTGGGGCAAGGCTAGTAATATCAGATGCTTACTTGTCGTTGGGGTCGAATGAGCGAACGATCTTGTCGATCATCGACTCAAAGCTATCAAACCATTTCTTGTTTAAATTAACCGATTTAGAGGCGTGATCGATGGAGAGAGGGTTATCAGAGCTTTCATTGGCGAGTTCTCGGAGGTCGTCACTTGTCTGAAATCCCAGCCAAGAATCCTCTGAAAGGGGGATGTGCGCCGTCTCTAACACGTACTGCGCTTCCGGTGCCTGGTCATTGGTAATTCGCCAGAAGGCGTAACGAGCGCATGCAGAGAGAAAGTGGCATCGAAGGATAAAGGCGAGATCTTCCCCAGAGTTGTCAATATTCACGGCGATCAGGTAATCCGACTCGCAATCTAGTAGAAAGTGACTCTCTAGAGTTTCAATCCATACCCGCTTTGCTCTATGGGCAGAAAGTTCGTCCGCGTATCGAGCCTGGATTGCAATAGCCTCCACATCAAAGATGATCTCTGACAGTTGAGGTGATGAGCTGTCACTAAATGAATATTTACGGGTGGTTAGCATAGTCACTCAAACATTCCTTCTTCAAAATAGTCATCGACTAAGGGAGGAAAACTCTTGAGGGTTCAAGTGGTGCCTGACCGGGGCTAAGATGTAAGATCTTGAAATGATACGGGGAAATTATGAGCGATATGCCTTCGGCAACTAGACGCCCGCCACCATGTGGAATGTGTGATTACTTCACTCTGGCGCTCCGTGAATGAATTGCAGGTCAGCACAGCGCTAATTAAAGGCCCTCAGAGCGGTGGAGTATTCGACTCTAAATCTTTTTACGGTCGCGAGCTTGTGCTAGAAGTAGAGGGCACGAGAGATGGCAAGGCGTATGGTTGCCTAGCCCTCAAAATGTCGGCACTAGATAGCTTGAGACTCATTTTCAAAGTCCGCTAAATAGTAAAGCCAAACTAGAGTGATGCTAATCCCAGAGACTACAAACTTTGGGTACCTTTTTAGTAGCCTAGCTAATTCTAGCCAAGTTTGAAGCCGGCTTCTTTGATATTTGGCTGACGAGTTTTAGTCGGCTCTATTTAGGACAACTGAACTGAAGTTTTGCTCGTTTTAAAGCTTCACGAAATATAACTGTTAATCCATTAAATCCTTTGCGACGCCGGTACATTTCTACCGCACTTACAGTGATGAATTTTGCCAAGGTGAACACGTAAAGGAGCCATTGAGAGAAGGAACTATGAGAGGAAAGAACTATAGAGGCGGCGGAGGTGGTAATCGTCGACGAGGTAATGATGGTGGCGACAGCCGTGGTGGCCGCGGAGGTCGCGGTGGTCGAGGCGGCGGCGGTGGCGGCCGTGGAGGTCGTGGCGGCGGCGGTGGTGGCGGCGGCCGTGGTCGTGGTCGCGGACGAGGTCCAAGAAACTCAGGTACTGCAGAGAGTGGTAACAAACGCGAGCGGATTCAGGTAGAGAGCGGCTCACTCGTTCTTATTGATCAGTTTATGTTGGCAAATCCTCAAGTGCTCGAAAAGTTGCAAGAGCTTCTTGATGAAGGACCAGAAACGAAGGATGCACTCGTTGCTGAGTACGGGGGCGCGGTTGTTTCTCTTCCTCCTGATATCTACCGAATTGAACGCGATCCTTATGCTTCAACGATTGTGATTCATCCTGATGGGGATAAGACGGATGCGAGTTCTCTAAAAGACGAACTTGATCAGCCGATGGGTCGAGTATTTATTGATACTCGATGTCTCGCCATGATCGATCGTGAATTGCTTGATGATATTAGCTTGCTCGAGAAATATCAGCAGCTATGGGTGAGTGGTAAGGACAAGGCGTGCCGGGATCTCTTGAGAGATAACGGAGGGGCCGTTCGTTACGGATTCCAACGTTTCGGCGATGAGCTCTCTGTTCATGCAGACAAGGATCTAAACGTTATCGCACTCTGGCCTGATGTTATTGAAGGTGGCTTGGACGATCCAAAAGAAGTAGAGGCGGAAGCTGCTGCTGCTGAGGGGGGTGCCTAGCGCGCTCTAAGAATTAGCGGCCGTCTCTGCTAATACGAGAGCGGCCCTTTTTCTTGGGAACCTTTTGCGAGACTGTAGCGAGATCCCCAACTGAAAAGAGGAGAGTTGAGCCCTTCTTCTTTCGGGGTACTGTCAGTTCGGCCACACCGTCAACATTGGTTGTTAAGGTGTCGAAGTCTTTTACAGATCGCTTCATACCCTTAAGTTGCACTGTGACCTCCTGGTCCGAAACTCCCGCTCCACTCTCTGCCCGAACTTGAATAGTGAAAGTGATGCTATTCTTTGAGGTAGTGGTTGTCACATCAAAAGCAACCGGGATTTCCCCTTCATTGACCGATCCATTTTCACTTGTTGGTGTTTCGCCTGAGCCATTAGTGGACCCATTCGGATTTGTTCGATAATTGGCGGCCATCGCTGATACCACTCGGAGAGTAGCCGCATTGTTTGCTAGGGTGGAATCGCCAGTTGAAGTACCTTCGTACGCAATCTCCGGATTTGAGAAAAATGGAACTCGAATTCCTGGTGAGTACGCCATGACACTTCGGTATTGAACGCTATTCGTTCCTGTCCATCGGAAGCCATACGAAGCTTCGTAAGCTGTTGTTGATGGTGCATTTGATTGATCATGTTGAAGGCCGAGGTTATGACCAACTTCGTGTTGAAAGCTATAGTTCAATACGCAATTTGAACCAACCGCGCTGAAAGCGAAGTTCCCGCCGGTCAGTCCAGCAACGGTCGTCGGGCTGTAGCCAATCCCACAGTATTCTCCGGGTGATCGCATGAGTACTACCATATCCGCAGAGTGTTCATTTCGAAGGGCGTGTACCTCATCGAAAAAGCCATCCTCTGCAGCTTGGAGTCGGTTCAGGTCGGTTGGGAAGTCTTCGCCTTCATTGTCTGCGGTTTGAGCTGAGTGAACGAGGTTGAGTTGGAGTGCGACTTCGCTATTCACGTAGCTCGTATTCGCAAGGGAAATTGCCTGACCAATTAGGGCCTCCATCGCAAGCGTCCCTCCAGCGTATGTGGCTGCCTCGGGAGTGTACATAACAAGAACGTCAAGTTGTACGGAGCTTTGAGTCGTCGAGCGTGGCGAAATTGAACGAAGCTGTGGCGAGTCCAAATGGGAATCGTCAAGCGCATGTTCGTCGTGTCCGCAGTCGCTCATCTCCTCCTGGTCGTACTTTCGAAGAACGCTCTCTCCGCCGGAGTTGGTTGTAATCGCAAAATGTTCGCCAGTCTCTGTGATAAACGCAATGTGACGAGCAGTTTGCCCTTGTCGAGCTGATTCTGAAACAAAGAAGTAGCCGCTCTTACTTCCTTCGCTGTTCAAGAGAACGCCTGAAGTAGAAGATGTTCTCGCCCCAGTATTGCTGCGACGAGATCTGTTTCGCTCCTTGTTGGCAACTGCGATGTACTGTTGTCCACTTAAGCTAGCAGTAAAGAATGAGGTATCAACGTCATGAAGAGTTACAGCTTGTTCAAATTGCACTCCCGGAGCGAGCCGAGAAGTGGAGTTTGTTTGAGCTCGGGCTGTAGAGAACAGACTCTCTTGAGCAAATGTTGGGAGGGCAAGAGCGAGGAGCGATAGCAAGAAGATGAACTTCTTGGTGTTAACGGAGATGTTTGTTTGATACCGCATTTTGCTCTCTCTCTTCGGGTCAACCCGCGTACTGGAGATATCGAGAGAGAGTCCTGTTCTCTTTGGATCTGAGCGCACAAAATGGGCTCAGGGTGAGCAAAAACACAAATAATATTAGCTGGTTAAGTGATATTCATAAGAGTCGCTCGGTAATGTGCGCAGGGGAAAATCGCGCTCACTGTGCACTCTCGTAGGGCACTCTACGAGAAACTCCGGGATCTCTTCTATTGAACTGTTCGATTCATGCTAACTGTTTTGGTCGCTGGCGGTATTGATCTGTTCCGACTGATACGCTTTTGTCAGAAGGAAGAGCTCGATTCTGACAGTTGGTTACAGGGTGGGACGCTCAATCTTCAGTCGTTCAAACGCAGCGCGAATGCGATCGAATTCTCTCCGTGAAACCGTCATGAGTTCCGAGGGGAGATCTTTGGAGACAAGCTTGTCTTCATGGAACACCTTTATCAATCTCCGGTAGTTTGCTTTCAGACGATCGTCATTGTCATCGGAATAACATCCGAGGATTCGATATGCCTCCCGAAGAGTCGGGAGTTCTATTATCTCGGTTGGGAGTTTCACCGGTTCATCTTCATCGTAAAGATCCGTTGGGGCCTCGGTTTGCTTTGATCCCCTTTTTTTAATGAGGAGAAGGCCAGCTAGTGAGAGAAAGAGCAGAGTCAGTGGCAGTAAGAGTATATAAAGTGAACTTGATAATAGCTCGGCCAAGATGCTGAGCGCTGAGCTCGCGGCTTGTTGAGCGGTCTCCATCAACTGTTTTACCACGGGGAGGGATTTTTGCTCTTCTGAATCAAGTAGTGCGACTTCTCTCGGAGCAAGCCTGATGGCTGTTGGCGCTTGATACTCCCCTGAGTAGGTGAAACAGCTATCTTGAGATGAAAGTCTCAGCTCTTCTTCAATGAGTGACTTGAAAGCGAGAGAGGAAGAGCTTTCATCATCGCTAAGCAGATTGCTCTGTTGGTCCACAACAAAGCCGTGAAGTCGAAATGGAAAAGGTCGGCTACTTTGCCTATCAGTGTTACTTTGTCTATTCATGGTCGGGGTGACTTCAACTGTATGCGCAGTCTTCGTCTCGCGAAATTCTATTATTGAGGAGGCTCCTTCTTCTGTAACGCCTTCATTCAGTAGGGAAATCTCAACTCCTCCCTCCATTACGAGAACGATTCGTTGTTTTTCCTCATAGGCGCCCCCTCGAACGCGATCAATACCATGCGCATGAAGAATCTTCGCAAAAGTGGTCGGCTTCTCTACCCCGGAGATATCCATTACCAAGCGCGCAGGATCTGAAAGGGTGAAAGTTGTTACCGATAACTCCCCCTTGCTTGCAAATTCTGTCACGAGCTGATCTCTGTTGTCTTCTGTGAGTGAGACAACTAAAGAGAAATCTGGTTGAACAACACGTACGATGACCTCTGCGAACGCAAGGCTTGGCAGCAAGCTAACAGTTGCCAAAAAGATTGGCAGATAGCGGGCAGAAGACATCATTCTCAGCGAAACCTGCAAATTTGAGTTCCCGTAAACCGCTGATCGGCTTTAATAGTCAGTGGTCAGTATATTAAGATGACGTTAAATTCTGGACCGTTTCGTACCCCGTTTTATTCTGGTGAGGAGGAGCTAAGTGCCTGAACTTCCCGAAGTTGAGTCGACTGTTCGCTCATTGCAGCGTGATGTCATTGGAAGGCGGATTCTTCATGTGGAGGCTACCTGGCCTAGGATGATAGAGCCGTACTCGCCATCTGAACTTTCACTTCGACTTGTATCGAAACGGATAGCTGCTGTTTGGCGAAGGGCAAAGTATATTGTGGTGGAAGTTCAGGGACAGAACGAACGAGAGATTCTCCTTCTTCACCTGCGGATGAGCGGTCGGTTGCTGATTAACAGAACCCCAAGCAATCACGATCGAATCACTGTTACGCTCAGTGGTGGGAAAACCATGCGCTTTGTCGATCCGAGGAAGTTTGGACGCTTCACGCTGCTCGATAGAGGCGAGTTCAACGAGAGAATGGAGAAATTGGGTCCAGAACCGCTGGAAGACACTTTTCGATGGCAGGATCTCTACCAGATCCTCACCTTTCGTGCTCGGACACTAAAGCCACTATTGCTTGATCAAAGTATCATTGCTGGCCTTGGGAATATTTACGTAGATGAGTCGCTCTGGTCATCTGCTTTGCATCCTCTTAGAAACTCAAAGACTCTGACACCGGAAGAGGTGAAGAGGCTTCACCAAAACATCCGTCGTATTCTGAAACGTGCAATTTCACTTAACGGAACAGATTTTGGAGACGGGGTGGTCCATAACGGGAAGTTCGTTCCTCAGGTGTATGGAAGAGCAGGGGAGGAATGCAGGCGTTGCGGATCTGAATTGGAGCGTTTAGTAGTTGCCACGCGGGGTACAGTCGTCTGTAATAACTGTCAAAGAGTGTAGGTGATGCCCAATGAATGTCCCAGCGGAGTTTAACGAAATAAAAGACAGATACGAGAAGTTCCTCGCTGCACCCTTTCCGATGGGGCATCGATCAAAGATGGTTGGGAACCGGAGTCTTGCGCTCGTCCAGTCCGAGTTAGGCGGATTTATCCTGACCTACTTACAAACGAGCGGTTCATTGGGATCGCGGCAACGGATTTCTATGGAGCAGACCGTAGCCGATCTCAAGGCTGCCATGAGCGACTTTGCAGAGGAAGGTCAAACGTTCTTTTCCGAGCTTGTCTCCATTTCTGAAATGGTATTGCGCTCAGCTCACGATCAACCATCTTTTTAGGCAGCCATCTTTTTAGGCTAGGAAGCCCTCTCTTTCGGAGTCCATAGCTAGACGGTTAAACAACTTAAATTCTTGTAACTCGTATTTCGGTGCGGAGTTGCTATGCCAGAGCGAAAGGCGAGTTATCCGACAGACTTCCACTCATCCGACGCTTCAAAGTTTGCCTTCATCCGATTGTGATCGAGTAGGGTGTAAGTGAGTACTATTGTTTCTGGCTTTTTGAGAGTATTGGCCAGACGTTGCATTAATGCCCAAGGGGCAGCCTTTTCGCGGAAGCTTAAACTGATTTCCCCCTTCTTCACGCTCGCCGATACCGAAAATCTATCGAAGTCCAATTTCTGGTTTCGCGTTTGCCGGGATGTCAGAGAAGTGAGGCTCCAACTTTTGACAGTTTCCCCTGTACGGAAGTCTTGAATTTCATAATAGGCGTCTGCGCCGGCGTTGCCCTTGATGCTGCATTTTACGCCAAGACGAAAATGAACACGGGCATCGAGTTCAACAAGCTCAGTTGGATGTATATGCTGAGAATGAGCGCCGCGGGTTGAGGGGAGGCTCCCAGCTGGAGCCGCAGGTAGTCGGGCATCGAAAGCTCCCCCGATCACACGAAATTGACTGCGAAGTTCAAGGGCTCTCCTGTTCTCAAGCTCCTTTTCCGCATCTGATAGTCGAGGGACGCCAGCCTGATCCGCATAGGCGTCACCTCCTTCGAGTTGTTTAAACTGCTTTCGTAGCTGGCGAGCACGCCTGTCCTCGGAGGGACCAAATGTCATTGAGCTTTTCTCCTACTTTGCGAATGGCTCGGCAGCCGTACAACCATCCGAAAAAATATATCTCCAAATTATCCTCTCGGAGCGATTTCTTTGAAGAGTATCATCGACTGTGTTCTGGAACGAGAAGAATTCGCTCTGAGCCCACCCTATAATTGCTCGAATGAGATTTTTTTGTTTTGCGGAACATCCTCCGAGTAAAGCAAGGAGCGGTGAAGGGCCTCAAACTACGACTCAGATTCTATTCGGTAAATAGTCAACGAAGAAGATGGGCCCCTCTCCCCTGTATGTTTTGGAGGATTCCACCATATCATTTAATGCATATTTATTGCATTGCATGGCATAACGAAGAGAGTTCCTTGCTGAAGAGCTACGGCCTCTCGCGCCGGATTCTCGAAGAGGAATATCTTACTGGGAGGATTTCGAATGACAATGAAGTGGCAATTATCCTTGCTAGTGCTCAGCGTACTCTGTCTGACTACTACGGCAGCGCTAGCACAAAATAAGAAGCACAGTGAGTTCGACCAAATACGACTCGATGCTCCAGTGCCTCCTTCAGTCACGGGAGCCATGCAAAAGCTCATCGCCTCAAGCGCCGCAACTGTCTATCCAGCTGCATATTCCCAATCCCTTCGTTCTTCCAGCTTTTCGGCGGCCTGCCAGCAGAGGACAAATTCACAGATCGAGATAAGCTCTTACTCAGGAGAGTCTCTTATGGGAGGTGGGACACTCCAGCTTACGGGATATGACTCTCCACGGCCAACCCTAGGTGGACTTTTTGAAGTTCAACCGGCAAGTTTTCTCGGTATCGCTTCTAGTCATGGCCTGTTAGTTGGAGATAGAAGTAACGCGTTTCCGGCGGTTCGTGGATGTGGAGGCATTGGAGGCAGCGGAGTTCCAGGAAATGGGTGCGGAGATCCTAGTCCAGTAGGTGGGCGCTTCAGTGGCCTTTTCGGTACTTCTCTGCATGCTGTCGATACTAATGATCAAGGAGATACGGTTTTTCTGAGTGACATAGACCAAGGTTCTACTACTCGCGGGTTGTTCTTATTCGATATCTCTACCATGACTACAAGAACCATAGCGTCACTAGGAATGTCATCTCCTATCGGGTCGATTGTTGAGTTAAGCGGTGGAACCATAAATTCCTCGGGAGATGTCGTTTTTCTTGCTAATTCTCAAAACTCAGAAGCCGTGCTGCATTGGAGCAAACAGAGCGGTTTGATAACAAAAATTGTCGCTCTTGGAGATACCCTGCCTACTGGCACGGTAACCTGGATTACTCAAAATCTCTTTCGACATCCAGATCAGAGCTTTACGATAGCGGGCCCTCGTCCGGCCATTAACGATCGTGGAACAGTGGCATTCGTGGCCGAGGTCAACAATAACCAGTGGGGCTACTATGTATATCGAGGTGGCCAATTCACTGTCTATGCACTTGAAGGAGACATTTTACCGTCGGGTGCTACACTTCTATACAATGGGTTTGGCGAATCAGTTATTCTGAACAATCAGGATCATCTTGGCTTTAGTGCTGGAGAATTCTTTTCAAGCACGAACCAGCTGAGTCGTTGGTTCTTTGTAACTGCACCACGAATATACATTCCACGCTTGGGACATCGTGATCAACTATTCGGCGAAAGAGTCACGAGCATCGCCATTTCGCGCGGTCCTCATCAAGCGATTGACGATTGTGGTAATTCCGTTTTCTGGACTGAGACGGATAATGGAGTTCAACTTACCGAATCCATCATCCTCATCGACGTTCACGGTGTCGTGCATCGCATTGC
The DNA here is from genome assembly GCA_020434495.1 of Bdellovibrionales bacterium. Taxonomy (GTDB): domain Bacteria; phylum Bdellovibrionota_C; class UBA2361; order UBA2361; family RFPC01; genus RFPC01. Next base: position 31,247 of record JAGRAT010000001.1, read on the forward strand.
GCAAACGGGACAGCCAACTCCTTTAGGCGGGACGTTTAGCATCCTAGACGCGTCGCCCTCTTTTGCCAAAAGTGGCAGGCAAGGAGCGTTCCGGTTCTCTCAAGCGGGAGGCCTCTCTTCCTCTGTTATAGCCAAGTTTTCTTACTGAGTTTATCGGGGGTATTCGAGCTGGTTATGCACAGGTGTGTAATCCTCTGGGGGCTGTCCGAAACGAATGATGGTTCGGTTGGGAGCTAAGGGTCTTTGCTCGGTCTTGCGTTCGGCAAAACCAGACGTCGAGCAACTGCAGCAACATCAATCGCATTCTTGTTTTACGTTGCGGTCAGAAAGGTTTGGCGTAGCTCATTGTTTTCATAATTTGGAGCGGTTAGGTGAAAAGATGTTATGGCACAACGGTTCGCTTCCCGGGCATAACGAGCTAGGGACGGGGATTGGGTATTGCTCCTATGATGAATTCAATTCGCATCAGCCCTTTACCGGTGAGCGGTCAGATTCTTGATGAGACAGAGGCGGAGTTTCGACCGCTAACGCTTGACGAGTCTTCAAGTTTTGGCCTCGCAAGTGACTCGACCGAGTTTGTGAAAAGGGCATTCGCCCGTTACGGATTAGGGTCAACCGAGTACGTGCGCTTAACAACAAAAGAAGACTCCCCTCGAGTCTTTCAGGGCCACTTTCAAGGGAGCATGGATGCTGAAGGTTCGATAACCTCTTTTGATCGGTCACTTCCTGAAGGTGTCAGCTCAATTCGAGAGCTCCCATTTCACGAGCAGCTACCTATCGATCGAGTCCAGGCTCTTGTAACTTTCCATGGATTTGGTTGTGAGCTTAGGAGTGCTTGGATAACACTTTTTGATTCAACCTATGATGAGTTAGGAGGGAGCGGTAAGGAGCGATTACGAGCTTGTGCTGGAAGTGTGGCAGAAGTTAAAGCGCATGTTAGTGATGACCCTAGCGAATCAATGACCCTTCGAGGACGAATTGTTCCAGAGAAGAACGGCAACATTCAATTGGTAGATCCTCTTCGTCGTGTATCTGTCGCGCCTACTGTTAGAGACTGCCACATAGTGACCTCGATCGAATTGCTACAACTCCCCACATTTTGGGATAGAGCAATAGCTGCAGGATTTCTTGGTAGAGGCAACGGAGAAGAGTTGCTACCGCATCTCTTTGAAAGAGGAGCTGCGGTAACGATTACCTCAAAGCCAATAGATGTTGCCTCTTCTTGGCGGGTAGAACCTCCTCAGGTGTATGATGTTAGCGGTAAGTTCCTTGAAGTTGCTCTCGATAATCTCGGTGAGAGATCCGTATTACTTAAAACAGAGCGCGGTATATGTGCATTTCCTGTTCGTCAGATTGAGAGCATGCACACCGAGGGCGTTACCCGGGAAGGGTATGTGGCAATCCTTGAAGCTGCAAAGCTCTTGCAGAGTGATCGGGACTCCGAGGTAAGAAGTCGCCGTCTGACGTTTGAGTCGGTAGTGGTCCAGAGCATAACTGGACTCTCGGACTAGTTCCGATGTTTTCGGGGTCTTCTTAACAGGGATAATCTGTCGAAATTGCTAATTATTTTGTGGTCATTCGGGAGGAGTTGAGTTTGAATTCATAATATTGTATACAATATACAAAACTACGTATGGATCGATCTCATGCTTAAAAGAGAAAGCCTTCGTGACCAGATTCGTGAAGAGATTCGCACCCGCATAATCAACGGTGAGCTTACTGAGTCCACCGGGATCTCTGAAATTGAGCTCGCCAAGCAACTTGGAGTAAGCCGGACTCCGCTACGGGAGGCGCTCATCACCTTGGAACAAGAAGGGTTTCTTGAGGCCTCACCAGGAAAGGGGTTCTCGGTTTTGCCGATGAATAAGAGTGAGTACCTGAACCTCGTTCCGATTATTGGAGCGTTGGAGAAGCTCACATTGCTCGCATGCCCGAAGCTGAGTAAGGAGGAAGCTGCTGAACTTCGGGATATCAATGCTGAGCTACTTGCTACCGATCAGCTAAGAGATCACAAAGAGCGTATAACAACACGGCTACGAACGGACCTCTTGTGGCATGAAGTGCTTTTAGAACGCTCTACCAATGACAAAGCGCTCCAACTTCTCAGGCAACTGAAAGCACAGTGGAGACGTTATGAATACATTTTTTGGGAGTACACCGATACAACCGAACGATCCGTCCGTGAGCACGAAGAGATCGTAAAAGCTCTCTTGGCGGGAAAATCGGAGAAAGCCGGAGAGTTAATTGATAAGCAGTGGCGACTCTGCTTAGTCGATAGAATTGGAGAGAGGGTGCCATGATGCAGCTCTTCTTTTTGCGGCTTGGCCCTATTTGGGCAATTGTGCTTGCGAATCTCTGGTGGGGCATTTCTCCGGTGTATTGGCACGAGCTGGCAGCGTTGCCAGCGCTTTTTGTGTTGTCTTCGCGAGTAGTGTGCTCGCGAATCGCTTTACAGTTTATTCCGATTGAAATTCCCCTTGAGCAGCGGAGTCCGAACTGGCGCTTGGCTCTGGTCACAGCAGCGCTCATCAGTCTTAATTGGGGATTGTACATTTATGCGATCTTGCACGGTGAAACTGTACAGGCAAGTCTGGGGTATTTTCTTTTGCCGCTTATGGCTGTGGGGTTTGCTGCGCTCTGGTACAAAGAAGTATTGTCGCGTTATGACCTGGCGGCAGTGGTGCTTGCTGTAGTTGGAGTGTTTTTTGTCGCTGTAAAAGGTGAAGGAGTTCCGGTTATCGCACTGGGGCTCGCGCTCTCTATGCTTTTCTACACCGCTATTTACCGCTCCTCTGGGATTCATCCGGTAGTTGGTTTGCGTGCGGAGACAACTTGGCTCGTCCCTTTTGCGCTTGGATACATCATCTGGTCTTGGGAAGAGGTTGGTATCTCAATGTCGAGTTCTGAGCTCGTTTTTCTGATGCTCAGTGGTGTTGTTACCGTAGTACCCCAGTACCTCTTTCTCAGCGCAGTAAAGGAGATTGATTTCGCTTCGGTGGGCTTTTTACAGTTTATTGTTCCGCTCGCAAAGCTGATAGTTGCCGTTACAGTACTCGGAGAAGCCTTAAGTCGGGCAGATATCGTGAGTTTTTCGCTTATTCTGGTGGGCGTTACTCTGTACTGCTATGGGCGGTATTTTCGACCGACGAAACTTGGAATCCGAGTGCTTTCATAGTGCCTAGAGCGGCATCTTTGGTGACTTCTTTGTCTGGATGGGTAGCTACGAGTAATATCCCCTGTTCAGCTAAATAGGTCACAGCGAACCATTCCTGCTTTTGAGCGGTGAGGAGCAACAGGTCATCAACTTCGCCATCCTGAAAGCGAATGGAGATAGAATGTTTGATCTCCGCTCTTCTTGGATCGACATTTGCCGCCAGGTATCGGGTGAGGAACCCAGGCCGCTCTCCACCGGAGACACGATAAACTTTCGCTTGACGAAGAAGTGCAGCAGTTGAGTCTGCTTCAAGAGGCTCCTTTGCACTCTTTACAACGTGCACACGAAGCTCGTGAGAACGATCGATTCCAACAAGGATGTTCCCTTCCTCTGACGAGATAGACTGTTCGACTTGAAAGTCTTCAGGAAGAGCGTTCCCCAGTATCTCCTCCGGAGCTACTCGAAGGGAGCCAAAGAACAGCTCGCCACCAGAGAAGATCACAGCAAGAAATATGAGAAACGATAACGCGACAATAGAGAAGGCAAGTTTCCCCATTTTATACTCCTTCTTTCAAAAATGCTGAGTGCTTCTTATAACCCATCAATTCTGAGGCCAGGAATGATGTCGCCGATCTTTCTAAGGATGAAGAAGAAAATGTCATCAATGTAGGGTAAAGGGAGCTGGTATCCGAAAATGAGGAAAATAACTTTAATCACAAAAAGTACAACAAACGCCTTGAGACCAAGAATCATCCAGTCGTACAGCTTTTCCCAGAATGCTTCCATGTCGGGAGTCTACTCGGCTCGACGTGTGAATAGTAGCTAGAAAATGGAGGGAGGGGGAAATGGTGTCCGTTTTACTCCTTAAGAGGGTTAACAATCACTAAGATAGAAAAAGTTGTGGCTGCGGGGGGAGTCTGCTGTCCATCAATGCGTTCAGAACAATAAAAAAAGAGAGAAACAAATAAAAGTGGGAGCAATAGCTCAACCGGGATCCTTCTTTTCCTAAACCCAGAGCGAGACGAAACAACACCTCAACGGTGGTGTTCGAACCACTTGGGTTTACGAATAGAAGGACCTACTATCTTTTATCTGTGTTTCCAAAATTCATGGCAGTTGGCCGGTTTCCCGTCCGTCTCACCACTATCCTTTGAACACATGAAACATTAAAAATCCTGCTTAAAAACCCTTGCAATATCTCCTATTGCAGCCAATCTCTTTACTCTACTGGTTCAACAATATGGCCCGTCCGTCTGTGGTGGACTTGGCTAACATGCTGTAACTATTAAGCAAACAGATCGGCTGTAACTGGTGATTACGCCAATAGCAAAGTATGGTGACAAAGCACCGGTTCTTACTCAAAAATTGTTTGAACTGAATTTACTGAGTTGATAGGAGAAGTGAGGAGATGGGAGTTAAGATTTCAGGGACTTACAAGGGGCAGAAGCGGGTGGAGCTCCTGCACGATGATTCTGGCGCAAAAATAATTACCGACGCCCCAAAAGATAACAATGGTGAGGGCCAGAGTTTCTCCCCCACGGACCTCTGCGCGGCTTCCTTGGGGAGCTGCATACTCACAACGATGGCTATAAAAGCCGAGAAGAGCGGTATGGCGGATCTTACCGGTTCTTACTTCAAGGTTGAGAAGATAATGGTTTCAGAGCCTAGAAGAATCGGAACAATAAGAGTGGAGCTGCATTTACCCTCATCCCTGGATGCTCGCCAGAGAGAAGTGTTGGAGCGAGTCGGAAACGCCTGCCCTATCCACAAAAGTCTTCACGAAGATGTTCAGGAAGAGATTTCTTATCTCTACGATGTGTCATAACCATTTAAAAATGCTTGCTATTATTTGTGGATAGCAAATTCTCTTAGATTTTAGAGCACACAGTCTGAGTACCGAGCATAACTGTTTCAGAGTTTTCGCTCGGTTCTTTTTTCCCAATTTTTCAAGGTTTTCCAAATGAACTCGGCAGGTAGCTAGTGGCCGCCGTCATTTATGGGAAGACTGTATGTTAACCGGACTTGATATCTCAAACAGTTCATCAATTCGCTCTGCGCTTGTACTTGAAAACAAGGAAGACCTTATCCCCGAAGGGAAGCCAGTCTCTATCGGCAAAACCCTTGAAGCTTGTTGGGTACGGGAGCTGAGAAAGGCCTATCTCAACCTCTTTAAGCGATTTGTAAAGAGAACCGTTTTAGCGTTCCTTCTTTTTGTCGGATCGGTGGTTTTCTTCTTCGGAGTTGCTACCGCTGCTGAACAGGTAGGTTTGCTCTATCAAACTGCCTCAGCGCATACGCATGGTGCATCAACGATAGAGTCAGGCGTTACCTGTGAGAAGGGGACGGGCTGTTCTTATCTCGCTTAGTCGGGGAAGAAGCTCTGCAAGCTCATCAGGGTGAATTGTATCGGTGATGAGTGGACGAATTTTTTGGAGGTGCTTCTCATAGAGAGGGTCGTAGTACCAAACGAGAAGCATCTCCATCCATTTTTTGTGAACATCGATATTCGCATAGTGTTCATGCTCTAAGCAGGCCTGCTCGACCATTTTTTTCATTTCACCATGGCGAACCCCCCCAAGTTTCTTTTGTATCTTTGAGAGATTGATGACGAGTGCTCTACGAAGCATTTGAAAAGGGGAAACACTTCCAAGAAATTCAAAATTCGAATATTGGGTAAAAGCCTCGAGCTGAAATGAAATGTACTCTTCTAAGAGGATGTCTACTCGCTCTTCCACTGGACGGACAAGCTCTATTCGCGGAGCTATTTTCATCGCCTCGAAAAATGAATCCGGGAGCTCTATCCGGCCCACCATTCTGCTTTCATCCTCAACGAGTACCGATTGTTGATCTGCTTTGTGCCGAAGTAGAGCGATAGCGAGAGCGTTTTCAAAAGCTGCTTGCGCGGGCTGTTGGCCATACACCCCACCAAATGCAGACCCCTTATGATTCGCGAGACCCTCGAGGTCGAGGACTGGAATGATCGGTGCGAGCTCATGGAGGATGCTCGTCTTTCCACATCCGGTTTTCCCAGTAAGGAGAATCATCCTGATGCCAAGCGCATGTGGGTTTAAGTGCTGAAGAAGAATTTTTCGAAGAGCTTTGTACCCTCCCGAGACTCGGGGTAACGCTGTGCCGTTCTCCAAAAGCCACTGCTGGGCTAGCTGGGAACGTAGTCCTCCGCGAGCGCAGAACAAGGCGCAAGGGCGGTGAGCATTAGCAATCTTGATCCAGCTAGCAATGCGGAGCTGTCGTGTTTCGCCGCTAACGAGCCAGTGCCCAAGTTCCTGAGCCTTGTTAGGACCATCCTTTTTATAGATGGTTCCCACGGCATCCCTTTCGGCATTCAATAGAATTGGGCAGTTGAGGGTGTTCGGCAACTTGGCAACGGAATATTCGCCAGGCGAGCGAACATCGAGCAAGGGAGCTCCGTTTGCGAGGAAGCTTAAGGCGTCATAAGCATCTATCTTCAATTCACCCGTTGCCATCGAGGTAGTGTATAGCAACTTTCTCACTAACGCAGCCGGACCCGTCGGATAAGCTCTTCGCAGGTATCTGGGGAGAGAAACTGTTGCAATCCCCGATGCTTACTTTTTGTTCTCATTCCTCGTATTCGTAACTCTCGAAGATTGCTCTGTTGAAGTGTCGAGATGGTGAGCTTGTTGGCTGGGAGATCTCGAGGTATGCGTACGACTATTCTTCGGACTCCTTGGGTGTTGAGAATGGTTTTCCAGGGGGAGCAGGTGATTGTGCGACGCTGGTCGAGCAGTTCAAACGATATGTCTACTGATTGAAGCGGAGTGCCTCTGACTGAAAATCGAAATCTTCCACCGCGTTCGATGCTCTTGTGATCAGCACTGGTGGTTTTCAGTTTTGTGATAGTAACTGTAGGATCTTTGGGCTTTTTCGGGACGCCGGGAATAGGGGCGGTTTGTTCATAGATCTCTTCGACAGCTCTTCTTGCATTGAGGCGAGAAGAGCTTGAGACAAGGCCGTAGTATCCTGTAGAACGAACTCCACTGCGGAGGAGATTGTCCCGAAGCTGACCGGGGGTTAGCTCTGGTCGCTCACTGAGAACCAGCGCCGCTACTCCAGTGACATGCGGTGCAGCCATCGAGGTGCCGCTATATCGGGCATACCCGCCCGGTATCGTGCTGAGGATGTCGCTTCCTGGAGCGACGATATCTACTGAGTGCTCTCCGTAGTTTGAAAACCAAGCGATGTTTTCGTCTTCATCGCTTGCAGCTACGGAGATGATATTCTCAAGGGGAAATGCAGCTGGATACTCGGGACTACTATCGATATCTATTCCATCGTTCCCAGCGGCTGCAACAAGAGTTATCCCCGCAGCATTGGCTCGCTCAATGGTTTGTTCTAGCAGGACCGAAGGATAGCCTCCCCCAAACGACGCATTGATAATTTTTACATCGTTCTCTATTGCGTAATCTATGGCTGACAGCGCGCTGAAAATATTTCCTGTGCCTCCAGATCCCAAAAACTTTAGGGCCATGAGTTTCACGTTCCAGGCGATTCCGGAAATGCCCGTTGCGTTATTTGTTACTGCTCCAATGATACCAGCGCAGTGAGTTCCGTGCCCGTTGTTATCCATCGGATCCCCCGAATCGGCCGACGTATCAATGCCAAAAACGTCGTCGATAAATCCGTTCTCATCGTCATCTATGCCGTTGTTTGGAATTTCACCTGGATTCCTCCACATGTTCGCTGCGAGGTCGGGGTGAGTGTAATCGATGCCGGTATCAAGCACTGCAACAGTGATGTCGCGAGAGCCGGTCGTCGTATCCCATGCAACGGTCGTCTCGATTGAACTCAGGGATTGCTGGTTCGAATAGAGTGGGTCTACTGGAAGGGCGTTTGTTGCAACCACAAAATTTGGCTCGCAGTACCACCCCTCTCCGATACCGTGGCCGTACGCTCGTAACAGGTCGTCGCATCGGCTGCGTTGACTCTCTTCGTCTACAAACTGAATCGAATCTGTACGACTCTCCGAGGGCAGATAGGACTGTGGTCCACCGGCCTCCGGAAAATCCTGCCAGCTGACGAGTGAGTGCGAAGTTGTATTGCTCTGGTTACGGATTGGGGCAATTACGAACTGGGAGGAGACCGCGAGCGGTAGGGCTAAAACAATGTTTGGCAATAGCTGCAAGAGCAGGAGGCCCTTCCAAATCGGAGAGGGGCAAGAGCGGAACCGATACCGATCCAACATGCAAAAAGACCTTTGTTTTTTAACCTTTCACTTCTGCTATACGGCACTTTTACTTCCACCCCACACACAGCTCATGGTTTGTCAGTTTCTTCAGCAAGAAGCGCACCAGCTAAAGATCTGCAAAGACCTCAACTGGAAACTGAACTTGTTACCTGCTAGGCAAAATTCGCCGGACATTTCTTCTCGGGCGCAGAGATGGCTGAAAACCGCAGCTCACTGTTCTTCTGAATCCGATTCTTCCTGAGCGAGTACGGGGAATTGAATTGTGAATTCGGCCCCGCCTTCGTCACGATTTTGAACAGTGATTTTCCCACCGTTGTCTCGTATTAGGCTCTTGCTGATTGCTAAGCCAAGTCCGGTGCCCTTACCTTCTTCTTTTGTGGTGTAGTACGGTTCCCAGATGGTGTTGAGTTTGCTTCGTGGAATTCCTGGGCCATTGTCTGACACAGTTACGGTAACCCATTCGGAGTCAGCCCAGGTGCGGACAAAAATTTTCGCTCCCTCCTGTCCTTCAAGGGCGTGGCTCGCATTTACAAAAAGATTGATGAGAACCTGTTCGACTTGCTGTGGTTCTACACGGACAAATGGAATCTCCTCCTGCAGAGTTGTCACAACCTCGATCCCGTATTTCAGATTGGCAGCACACATCTCAAGGGCGGTCTCAACGCTGGCGTTGAGACTGTAAAATTTTTTGGATCCACGGGATGAACGCGCAAAGTTCTTCAAGCCCTGCATCAATTTGTCGATACGTTCAAGGCCGTTAGAGATACGGTCCAGAGCTTTTGGAACACGGTCAAGTATCCGAGCTTTTGTTTCATCATCCAGGGTCTCTTCCGCGTTGTCTCCACTGAGGAGCTTTGAAGTCTGTTCCCAGTAGATTTTTGTGGTTTCGAGACTTGTAGAAATGTATCCAAGAGGATTCTTAATTTCGTGAGCAAGCCCAGCTGACATCGTGCCCAAAGTTGAGAGTCTCTCGGCATGAAAGAGCTGACGCGCACGCTCGGCAGAAAGACGATCGACATGTCGAGCGTACCGCTCCATTACCTGTGCAGACTCCGCAAGAACCCTTCTATCCACTACTATTTGTCTTGCAACTTCAAGCTTTGCCTTTAAGAGCGCTTCATCAAATGGAGAAGTCAAAAAGTCATGAGCGCCTTGTCCGAGAGCTTTAAGAAGATGGTTCTGGTTTTCCTGATCTCCAAATACGAGTGCATGAAAGGGGAACTCATGCCTTGTATCCCAAATGGCCTGGAGAAAGAGATTCGACTCAGAGAGTTGTTCGGTCCATTCGAAAAAGAAGAGTTCTGGAGGATGCTCATCGGTAAGAATTGCCCAGGCAGCGTCGGTATCAGTGAAGGGAATGACTGAAAAACCCCAAGAAGTGAGCCTCTCTTCAAGCTGCTGCCGTCGGATAGCTTCCGAGGTGATCGAGAGAAATACAGAGGTTGTCACTGGGATCATTCCTGCTTGTCGTACTAGGGAGGTATCGACCGAAAAGCCGGAACTTCTTTAGTGAATTATAGAGAAATTACTTATGCCGTCGTACCTCAACTTGGCACTCCTGCTGAGTCTCTAAATGTATGAAATGAATGATTATTTACGAGATACCGGAGCGGATGAGAAGAACTGAACCTGAAGTCCATTCTTTGAGGCCACGCTCATATGAATGCTGACGTGTATTCGCGGTTGATAGCGCCCTTTCTATGAGGCGGCAAAACGGGAAAATGAGTTTCGAAAATAGGGAACTGCAGAAATTCAACTCAGGGATTTGTGAGTATCTTCGAAGGTCTTTTCAGAAGCTATCTCCAAGACACCACATGCTATGAACTCGAGGAAGGAGTTGCCTCCGGTGGTACTACATTTTTTCTGCCAGACTGTTGTGAGGTTTGGACAGGTGCTACCGTCAAAGTGGTCATGAGAAGAATTATTTTGTCTGTTATTTCGGTGGTTCTCCTGAGTGGATGTTCGCCTTATCAGGTGAGAGAGTTTTCTACCCCGAGTATTGAACCGCCGGTCCACTTTAGTGAAAAGTTTGACCAGCCCCTGCTGAACCTCGAAGGGAGGAAGACGGCGCCTTACTGGACCCAGTACGGTGCCCCCAAGCTTGAAACTCTCGTATCAGCCGCCTTCGAAAATAACTTTTCCCTCTCTGAGGTGATTGCGCGAATAGAGCAGGTGAGAGCCCAAGCCCAGGTAGCAGGGGCAGGCCGTTTCCCTCAACTTACAGTTGAAGGTACTGGTCGACGTACACGGGTAGAAACTCGAACGCCAATTTTCGCAGGTGGATTCACCCCCGCTACTCAGATTATTCAGAATCAGTTCGCTGTGAGTAACGGGCTCTCGTATGAACTCGATCTTTGGGAACGGGTAGCATCTACAAATCGTGCCGCACTGCTTCGGGTTCGTGCTACCGAAACAGAGCTTGAAAGCTCGGCCCTTTCCCTGTCTGGAGAAGTATTTCGACAGTGGATGACCGCGCTGGAAGCCGTGCAACTAGAACGAGTGTTAGAAGAGCAAATCGAGACGAGCAAGACTTTTTTAGAGCTTACAGAGCTCCGATTTTCGCTGAGCCAGGGGACGGCACTAGATGTTTTCGACCAGCGGCAGCAGCTCGCTTCGCTTCGAACACAGCTGCCACGTGTTGAGATGAGTCGAGATCAAGCTCTACACCGATTGGCGGTGCTTACTGGTCAAGCCCCTGGAGCCGTCACTCTTGAAGCTGTTGGAGATTTTTTTCATGTTGTACCAGAGTGGATTCCAGATGTGAGGCCCGCGGACCTCATTGTGCTCCGCCCAGACCTGCGTTCGATACTGTTTCAGCTTCAAGCGAGTGAGTATGATGTTGCCGCTGCTGTAGCTGATCGCTTTCCTCGTTTAACGGTTGGGTTCCAGTACAATTTTACAACTCCCGACCTCGATTCTCTCTTTCCGAACAAAACCCT
>JAGRAT010000199.1 GCA_020434495.1 Bdellovibrionales bacterium
GCGAAGCAGGATTTTAGCTTGTTGTAGAGAGTCTTCTGGGAGAGGAGTTGGATTATTTGTTTCTCCAAGAAAAAGAATTGAACCGTTCAATGCCTCGCCCAGCTTTTCAAGTTCGGTATTCCGTTCCCCGTGATATTGTTTTGCGCGGTGTACTCTCGCTCTGTTTTCCGGATTTTTATCGATCTCATGAATGACGAGAAGATTTTGACCAATTTGCGGCGTATAGTCTTTGCGTATCCACTCATCGATAGTGCTCTGAGGAGCCCTTTCGCATGACACGAAAGCAGAAACGTCCCTTCCGATGATTGTTGAGAGTTCCGATAAGAACTTCTTTAGGGAGGATTTCGTTAAAGGGAGTAAGAGATCTTCTGTCGTGTCGACCGCAAGCATTTGTTCATAGCAAGGTATGTCGAGCTCTAAGCGCGCCCGATCTCTTCCGAGGGTGACGATCTTCTCTTCGAGTCCGCTCTTCTTCCTTTGAAGAGATTTGAGTCGTTCTTCGATGAGGATTGAACTGTTTAGCCTGGAAATTGTCTCTCTCAGGGAGGCTTCTCTAAGTGGGCAGCGAGTGCTTGGCTCTGGGGCTCCGTTTGGAAGTGTTGGCTCATCGTCTATGCGAGTCGCCTCCAGAACTTTATGCTCCTGAGATTGCGCTCTCGACATAATCGCTACCGTCCCGCCTGAAACTTTAATACTTTCCCAAACTTCAAGATTCAGAGTAGGGAGCCGCTACCGCTAATCAAATTTAAGGAGAATGAAGGCTCCAAGTCCCTGAAAAGAGAAGTGGAAAGTCTGAAAAAATCCCGAAAACCCTCTAAATTATGAACTGAGGATGAGTTCCACCCCGAGATAATCGGAGGACGTCCAGAATGGAGGGAGCCAACAATAAAGAAGAGAACACGGGAAACGTCATTTTCTCGAGATTGGTTCGAAGATAGACCTCATCTCCTCGTTGGTAAGTCGTGATAGAGACCTCGTAAGCATCAGGGGAGGAGCTTCCCCTGTGCTATCTACAGTACTTCTCTTTCGCTCTTTTAAATCGATCACAAATCTCATCCGAGAAGCACATAACCTCTACCGGTCCTGTTATTTTACATGCCTGCTTGGGAACGAGCGGTCCACATATTTCGAGTGCGGTTACCCCTATTTCAACGAGTTGCTGCTGCTCGCTCATGCAGTGTTCATCGCAGGGGGTCGGAGAGCCTGAGTCGAAGCCGGCTGCGCAGTGCGACCTGGCGCATTCCGATTGAGCCATTGTAGCCGGGCCAAGGCTCTCTGATACCTGTTTGCACCGAACAACTTCGGGATCGTCTTCCGCATAGCTTTCGCTGACCGCTCGCGATTCTTCTTCGAGCTCTGCCAGTTTCTGTTTCTCTTCGAACGCGGCGGCGTCTCTTTTCAAAAATCCCTCAGGAAAGAGGTCCCGAACCTCAGTTCGAAGGCCAGAGACATAGGCCTCCCGGTCCGCATGCATCTGTTGTCGGAACTTTTCCCGATCTTTGTCTGACAAACTGAGGAGTCGCTTCACATCTCCCTTGTGATCCTTTGGAGCTTCTTCTCGGAACCGGAGATACATTTCGCTTTCGTCTCCTAACTTTACGTTCAGGACTAGCCCTTCGGGCGGTACCGATAGGGAACTAAAGGACAAGCCCTCTCGACAGCGAGAATCGCTCTCGCTACTTCCGGTCGAATGCTGGCTCGACCAGGAGTGGCTTCGAGTCGAGAGCTTGCCGCATGCAAATATTTGGACACTTCTTGCCCCTACTGGAGAGCCGTACTCTTTCGAAACCGTAATGGCCACCCATTCATTCATTGGGAGTATCTGTTGAGCGAAGAGATCAAATGGGAAGAGTAGCAATGGCAAGAAGTATGACAGAAAGCGAATCTTCATGTGGTGACCCTGTTACAACCGTTCTCGCTAGCCTATCTTTGGCCAGATTCCGCCTTTTTCTTTGAAGGAGAACTCTTCAATCTCTACCGACTGCGGCTCTATCTGATAAATCCTTTCGCCAGAAAGCTCTATCGCTGTTAATGCATTCCCATAAACGAGACCAGTATCAATTCCGATCTTAAAGGGAAGGTGGAACATCACATCTTCAAAAGGGGTATGCCCAAACACCACAGTCTTTCGAAAATAGTGAACATTCTGGATGAATTCGTCTCTAATCCAAAATAGATCATCATCAATCTGGTGCCCGAGATCTCGTAGTGGATTAAGCCCGGCGTGGGCAAAGATAAACTGTTCGGAGACGAGGTAGCGGGTGAGATTTTGGAAAAATTGAATATGCCTTTCGGGTATCGCTTCCAGTGCCTCAGAAGGCTTTACTTTTGCACCGAGTCCATAACTTGCGAGGAATTCTTTTCCGCCATTGATGAGATACACATCACCGCCAGAGCCCCCAAGCTCAAGATACCCGAGGAGCATCTCTTCGTGATTTCCTTTCAGGAAATACACATCGGACTTCTGCCGCTCGTCAAAATCGAGTAGGAGATCGATTACCCCTTTGGAGTCGGGCCCTCTATCGATGTAGTCCCCAATGAAGATAACCACGTCCTCAGGCGCAAGCCCTTCCTTCTCTTCTATATGGTGAAGCAAAAGGTTCAGCTCATCAGCGCAGCCGTGAATATCACCAATAACGAAAGTTCTATGGCCTTCGAGCTCGCATTCTCTTGGTGGTGCGATGTCGTCTCCTGAATTCATTCCTCTCCGATAGAGTACGTGTCGTGTTACCGTCCGTCACCTAACTTTAGGACGGCGAGGAAGGCCTCTTGAGGGATGCTAACCTTCCCGACCTGTTTCATCCTCTTCTTCCCGCGCTTCTGCTTTTCAAGAAGCTTTCGCTTACGGGTGATGTCTCCACCATAACACTTCGCGGTCACATTCTTGCGAAGGGCCTTTACGGTAGAGCGCGCGATAATGCGATTGCCAATCGCGGCCTGAATCGCCACATCAAACATCTGCCGTTCAATCACTTCCTGTAGCTTCTCGGTGAGGAGCTTCCCACGTTGGTAGGCAGTGTCTCTGTGGATTACCACACTAAGGGCATCGACCGTATCGCCGTTCAACATGACATCGAGTTTCACCAATGGGGCCTGCTCGTATCCGACGACTTCGTAATCAAAGGAAGCGTAACCCTTGGTTGAACTCTTCAAGCGGTCATGGAAATCGAGAACGATCTCGCTAAGTGGTAGATTATACTGTACTACCGCACGATCGGACACCGGAAATGAGAGGTTCGTCTGCCTACCTCGCTTCTCCTCGCAGAGCGCCAAGACGTTTCCGAGATAGCTTTTTGGACAGTGAATGGTTGTATCCACTCTTGGCTCTTCAATGAAGAGGATCTCCTGGGTTGGGGGGAGGAGACTTGGGTTGTCAACGAAGATTACGGAGTTATCATTCTTTGTTACCCGAAAAATTACGGAAGGTGCGGTAGTAATGAGGTCGAGTTCAAACTCTCGTTCTAATCGTTCCTGGATGATCTCCATATGGAGCATTCCGAGGTAACCGCACCGAAACCCGAAACCGAGGGCAACTGAGGTTTCTGGTTCGAAAGTAAAAGACGAATCGTTTACTCTTAGCTTCTCAAGCGCGACTCGAAGAGCCTCATAGTCATCGGCATCAACGGGGAAGAGCCCTCCGAATACCATCGGTTTTACTTCTTTAAAACCTGGTAGTGGTGTGGTTGCGCCTCCCTTGGTGTGAGTTACCGTGTCTCCGATCTTCACATCTTGCAGAGTTTTAATGGCGGCAGAGAAGTACCCGACTTCTCCCGAGATAAGTTGTGGAACTTCTACTGCGTGTGGGGCGAACACTCCCAACTTGTACACTTCGTGATCAACGCCAGAAGACATGAAGCGAATTTTATCTCCCGGTTTTATTGTTCCAGAGAGCACCCGAACCTGAACGACTACACCGAGATAGGAGTCAAACCAAGAGTCGTAGATCATCGCCCGGAGGATATCGTCACTAAAATTCTGTCGCGGGGGAGGGACTTGTCGCACTATCGCTTCGAGGAGATCTGGCACCCCAAATCCAGTCTTCGCACTCACCTCAATCGCATTTGAGGCATCAAGCCCAATGACGTGCTCGATCTCTTCCTTTACCTTCGGAACATCCGAGCTTTCGAGATCTATCTTGTTCAAGACTGGTAAGATCTCCAAATTATTGTCGAGCGCTACAAAGACATTCGCGAGAGTCTGCGCTTCAACTCCTTGCGTTGCATCAACAACGAGTAAGGCTCCTTCACAAGCGGCAAGACTTCTTGAAACTTCATAGTGAAAGTCTACGTGCCCAGGTGTGTCGATTAAATTTAGGGTATACTTCTCTCCATCCTTTGCCGTGTAGGGAATGCGCACCGTCTGTGCCTTGATGGTGATACCCCGTTCTCGCTCAAGCTCCAGTTTGTCGAGGAACTGTTCCTGCATTTCGCGTTGCGCAAGCGCACCGGTCACTTCCAGCAGTCTGTCTGCTAGTGTCGATTTTCCATGGTCGACATGGGCGATAATACTGAAGTTTCTAATTTTTTCCGCGTTCACCAAACCACTCTATCGTAAGCTTGATGCCTGACGGAAGGCTCTCGCGAGGATTCCAGTTAATTGCTGATGCTATTGCCGAAGCATCTATCGCACTTCGCTTCTGCTCGCCGGGGCGACCGGGAGCAAAGACGAGTTCTGATGAACTTCCGGCCGTTTCCTTCATAAGCTCAAACAAATGCTTTACGGTAACTTCCTCCCCGGTTCCGACATTGTAGGTGCCGATCTTGGCATTTCCCGAAGCCGCGGCGGCAGTCGTAAGGGCCACAGCCTCAACAACATCACCAACATAAACGAAGTCTCTCGTTTGAAGGCCATCCCCGAAGATGGTGCACGGTTCCCCACGGAGCAACTTCTCGCTGAAGATGGCAACTACCCCAGCTTCCCCGTGAGGATTCTGGCGCGGACCATAGACGTTTCCCAGTCGTAAGACCGTATAGGGGAGTCCAGAAACCCGGTAATAAAAGTCAAAGTAAAGCTCACCGAACCGTTTATGGAGTCCGTAAAGACTTTCAGGGAGTATGGGGGCGCTCTCCGCGGTTGGTACCTGATCGGTATCACCGTACATGGCACCACCAGTAGAAATGAAGACCAGGTGTGGTCGTATCGACTGTTGGCTCTGCAATACGTTCAACATCTTTAAGATGCTCTTGACGTTGACCTCTGCATCGAAGGCGGGGTCTTCCATGCTTTTTCGGACAGAGATCTGCGCGGCGGCATGAATCACTACATCCGGCTGAAATACGGATATCTGCTGCAAGGCGTTATCTGAGGCGAAGGAGTCCTCGACTAGTGGTACAGAAGCAGGAATATTCTCCCGAAATCCTGAAGAGAGGTCGTCCACCACGAGCAGCTCATGGCCCTCGGCTTGCATCCGGTCAGTGATATGAGAGCCGATGAACCCAGCACCTCCAGTAATAACTATCTTCATAGCCGCTCTATTGCTCGCCCTTTTTTAGCCGTCTGCTGAAATCTTCAATGGTGCGTGTTAGTCCCTCGGTTACGGAGATCGTCGGTTTCCAGCCAAGCTTCTTCTCAGCGAGGGAAATATCTGGACGTCTTCGAGTCGGATCGTCTTGAGGAAGAGGCTTGGTTACCATTTCAGACTTGCTCCCAGTCAGCTCGATGATTTTGGTAGCCAACTCGTTCATCGTAAACTCTTCAGGGTTTCCAAGATTCACCGGCCCATGAAATCCATCACTTTCCATCATTTTTCGGAATCCAGCTACGAGATCGCTTACGAAGCAAAACGATCGGGTCTGTTCTCCGTTGCCAAAGATGGTCAGTGGTTTGTTTGTGAGCGCTTGAACGATAAAGTTGGAAACCACTCGTCCATCGTCAAAAAGCATTCGCGGGCCATAGGTATTGAATATCCGTACAATTCGGGTATCAACCTGGTGTTCCACCCGGTAGCACTCGGTCAGCGTTTCAGCTACTCGTTTTCCCTCGTCATAACAACTCCTTGGTCCTATCGGATTCACGTTCCCCCAGTATGTTTCTCGCTGAGGGTGCTCTTGCGGGTCTCCATATACCTCGGAAGTTGAGGCGAGCAAAAATCTTGCGCCGGTACGCTTCGCGAGTCCCAGCATATTGCTTGTCCCGATAACATTCGTTTTTACTGTTTTGATAGGATTATGTTGATAGTGAACAGGGGAGGCTGGGCATGCAAGGTGGTAGATCTTGTCCACTTCAAGTAGGACGGATTCCGTGACATCAGCTCGTATGAGTTCAAATCGCTCGCGATCCTTTAAGTGAGCGAGA
>JAGRAT010000200.1 GCA_020434495.1 Bdellovibrionales bacterium
CTCGGGAACTGATGTTGCCTTCGGTGAGACCACTCTTGAAGCGGTCCGCGAATTCGACAAGAAGGCCATCGCGTCAGCCAACGGCGGCCACCTGGATCTGAGTGAGGACTCCTCGCTCACGAAGGTGGAAGCCAAGGTGAAGCGCGTGCAGGTGTGGAACGAATCCGGCAACTCGACTCTCCGATTCACCATCGAGAGCGAAGAGTTCGGAAGTATCGTCTTCTCGGCCGGGATGGAAGCTGGCAATGGAGTTCCGCTGGTACGAGATGGTGATACCATCCGCATCCAGTTCCGGGACATCCACGAAGGCACCGTACCGGTCACGCACCTGGTCTTCGTCGACTCGCCCTTCAAGGTCGCGCCGATGAGGCCCACCGATATGCACCCCACCGATAGCGGTCGCTGACACCAGTCGCGAACCCCGCTGATATCCGAGAGAGCTACAGAGGTTGGGAGTCTCCAGAAGGTGACGGCGTAAAACCCTTCACCTTCAGGCATCCTTCCTCAGATGGTTCAGACCCCAGCACTGTTGCTCTCCTCTTCTTTGGCATGGAGATATCTCTGACAACCGCTAACCATCCGCACTCAGTTGGGTGCCAACGTAAACATCGACCTCTCCCCCAACAAGGATAGAGTAGCTTCGTTTATCTTCCAAAGTGAGCGTACCCGAAGTGATCACCTGACCATCTGCGCTACGAGTGACGGTAAAAGAGAATTCTCCGGAAGCGACTTTCTCGTAAGCACTTGCCGATCCAAATGACACCGTAAGATCACCTATGGAAATAGCCGTTGCACCATCCACTCCGTGGATAAACCGAACTGCCGCTTCTCCTTCACTTAACTCCGGAACGTTATCGGTGAAGACCGATGAGCGTGGGCCGAGTTCAGTTTGATCTCCGTATAGGAGCACGGTGTAACGAGTTTCCGGTTCAACCGAAAAAGAGAGACTCGAAATAAATCGACTCCCTCCTGAGTTCTGACGAAATAGCGAAACGGTATGGGGTCCTTCTGGAAACATGCGGTACACATTAGCACCTAAAAAACGAACTTGGTGGAGCACTGTCTCATCATTTGGATCCGTGTACTCGGCTGGAGAAATCTCCAACCCGCTGTGTAGCACTCGAACACCAAATCGATCTCCTCCAACGGCATCACCACCGCCGCCTCCACCTCCGCCGCCACATGAAGTAAGGGCAAGAACGGAAAACACAAGGATAGGAGATCCAGAACGAACTATTTGAGAGATGAACCTTTTCACTGCGCGTCCTCCATCTCTGCACCCATCTCTGATTCGGGGGAATCTTCTTCTAACGGTTCTCCAAGGATTGCCTCAGCAACAATCTTCCCGATCAGATCATATCCCGAAGTGTTTGGGTGTAGCCCTTCAGGGCGATTCAAAAGGGTACACTCGTCGAGGTCGGGGCAAGCCTCTTGAAACGCGACCTCAACATCAACAACGGTCACATCGTTCGTCGCACCGAGCTCCCGGATCTGGCTACTGTATGCATAGAGGAAGGGTAAAACTCCAGGACGATCGCAACAGGTCGGGGTTAAAGTAAGGAGGATGGGCTCGACACCAAGTGCCCGAGCGACGTTCACCATCGCTTGCAATTTCGCTCGCACATTTGTCGGACTCTCCTGAAATACTGCATCATTCGCGCCTTCCATAATGAGCACATAGTCCGACTGGTTCTGTACAAGCTCGCTCTGAAACCGTACGACCCCCTCACTGACGACCGTTTCCCCCGGAACACCGCGGTTATCGACGAGAACAGACAAAAAGGTTTCAACCCGGCCCGGATAGCCAAAAACTCCTGGGATAATCTCCGGACGCTCAACGTACTGACTCGGATCAAAACCATCACCAATTCCAAAGGTAATGCTATCGCCAAATGCGAGAATCCGAACCTCGCCATCACCGTTTCGATCCTCAAGCTCTACCTGCCCGAACGCCGGGGGACTCGAAGCACAAAAGAAGATTGCTAATAATACGAGAACCGGTCGGCAAAATGCCGAACCTGTCCTCTGCGAATTGGGTACTGTACTACGAATGAGGTAATGCATATTCCTGAACAACTACTTTCGACCAAGAAGTCCATCTTTGAGCTCCTCATTAGGAGGGGTAGCTCCGAGCCAGACTGCTAGCAGATCACGGGGGAAATATTTATCTTTAATGGTAACCGAACTCCCCCCACTCATTTTTAAGACAACCATATCACCTGGATAGAAAGCAACTTCCATGCGGTCGCCCTCTTCGACATCTTTCATGGCAGCGTTAAGCTGTTTCAAGGAGTCCTTTACCCGATTGAAATCCTCACTATTATTCTTTAACCCAATCTCCCAAGCATCACGAAGCTTCTCTGCCCCAACAGAACGAACAAACTGCATGGCGAGATACTTTGGTGTCTCACTTTCGAGTATCTTGGTTGCATCAGTACTCTTTCCTGCAACGTAAAGCCCAGCGGCATAAACATGAACCTTAAACCAAGTAGCGAGCCTGGTACCGGTTCCGTTCAAGAGAAGCTTTGTATCCCCCAAGTCCTGGGTCTCGGGAAACTGAACTCCAGATTCCTCTACCTGCGCGTACGAGTGCTGCAATCGAACAGCACAAATTGCTATCAACAAAAACAACACTCTCAGAATGCTCATCAGCACCACTCCTTCAAATCAGACGGCTCGAATACTATTGTATACAGCGCACCAATGAAATTTCCCTCTTCGATCTGCTGAATTTGCGAGGATCAACCTCGCTCTAGTAATCAACAAAGGCCTACTACCAATTCAAACCATCGTTCTATATTAATCATCTCTATCCTAGTCCCCCTGCCGAATTTCTTTGACGGTAAAATAGGGTATTCCTGATACTTATAAGGGAAGGACGTCATCTCCTTGTAACGGAAAACAATCGGAGGGTTAAGTATGAGAGACTTCATGAATGGAACGCTTGCGAAAGTTGCGGCAGCGCTCCTTGCGGTACCAGTTTTCGTATTCGTCCCTGCAGAGCGTGGCTCGGCTGCTGGGTTTGCAATCCTCGAACAGAGCTCCGAGGGAATCGGGTATGCCTTTGCTGGAGCTGCTGCTGGATACGGAGATGGAAGTGAAATTGCCTTTAACCCTGCTGCAATGGCGTGGATTCCAGATACGCACGTTAGCGCAAACGTCGATCTCATCATTCCTTCCGCCGAGTTTAAAAATAACGGATCGAACAACCCAAATCTCGGTGGAATTGCTCTTTCTGGATCAAATGGCCCAGATGGCGGAGAACTCGCGGCGGTCCCAAGTTTTTATGTGAAGAGCGAACTATTCGAAGGGGCACATTTCGGACTCGGAGTACACAGCCCCTTTGGACTCTCGACAAACTATGATCGGGAATGGGTTGGTCGATACACCGCAGTTGAATCAGAGCTACGGACGGTAAGCATCACCCCCGCGTTTTCATTTGAAGTAACAGAAAATTTTGCTATCGGGGGAGCGCTCAACGTCCTCTACACAGAAGCAACGCTAAGTAACGCCATCGATTTCGGAACAATTGGATTTGGTCAACTCGGAGCTGCCCAAGCGACAGCACTTGGACTCGCCCCGCAACAGAACGACGGATTCGTAGAAGTAAAGGGAGATGATTGGTCCGCCGGATTTACCCTCGGTGGTTCCTATCGTTACGGTGAGAACAGCAAGATAGGTCTCGCGTGGAAATCAAAGATCGACACAGACCTTCGGGGAACCGCGGACTTCATCGTTCCGACCGCAGCGGCGCCGCTTACGGGGACAGGACTATTCACCGATACCGGAGCCACTGCCGGGGTGACACTTCCGGAATCCATCGCGCTTTCCTGGATTCACAACTTCTCCGAAGAGTGGGGAGTCCTTTTTGAAACCCAGTGGACAAACTGGGATCGGTTTGAAGAGCTCCGCGTACAGTTTGACGGGGTTCAACCGGATGCGGTAACTCCAGAAGACTGGGACGATGTATGGAGATTTTCCGTAGCAATGCGTTATTCACCAGCTCCAGATTGGACATTCTCTGCCGGATGGACATTTGACGAAGAACCGATTCCTGGGGCGAACAGGAGAACTCCTCGTATTCCAGGAAACGATAGAAACTGGCTTGCGCTTGGTATGAAGTACCAACTCGCTGAGCAGGTAAACCTCCGAGCTACCTATGCACACCTCTTCGTAAAAGACGGAGATGTTATCGCTTCGGATTCCGTAGGAAACAACCTTGTCGGTTCATTCGACAATTCGGTTGACCTCGTAGGTCTTGGTATCGACTATCAGTTTAACTCCTAGTCAGTTCGGCTCTTCGTCGTAGTAATAGCGGGGCAGCGTGTAAAAACGCTGCCCCGCTATTTTCATTTCAGTGCCAACAGATCTCGATAAATCACCAAGGCCTCAGAGGTACACAGAGGATTAGGCGCCTGCTACCAGCCGCCGCCTCCTCCTCCGCCGCCACCACCGCCGGAAGACCCTCCCCCACCGGAACCAGAGCTGGATCCTGGAGGAGAGGAGGATGCCGCGATGGATGAGGCTATCGAGTCACCCAAGGTATTCCCAAAGAGAGATTGGTCGTTCCACCTTCGTCCACCGTTATACCAGCGAGGATTGTAGCTGTTTGGATCCTGTCCTCTTCGATTCAGATCTTTTTCAAAATTCTTGGTCCAATCCTGATCAACCCCAAGTGCAACAGCATACGGCAAGTGCTTCTCATAAAGTTCCGGGGTAATCTCCGCTGGTGCCAGGTTTCCGAGCCGATCGCGCTCTGCGGTTTTCAGATACATCTTGTAACCGGCGATCTCATCCATCACCTTCCGCCCCAACTTTGTAGGTGCCTTGATAAGGAATTTAAAGATCCCTGCTGCGAGAACCATAACTCCCCCAAGAGACAGGTTCACCGGATCAAAGAACTCGTCAGGATTAAATCCTGACGCTCCAAACATCAGCCCGCAGACACAGACGGTAAAAACGATGCCAGCCCAGAAGTAGGAATCATTGCTGAGAAAAGTCTTTTCGAGGTGCTTCGCCTTTAGGCTCTTTCCAACCTCTTCACCGCACTTCTTAAAAACACTCCAATCCTTTTTGTCGATCTTCCTTATAGCCTGGCTTCCCGGAAAAAGTTTGAGGAGCACCTTCCGTTCGACTTCCAACAAACTCTCATCGCTAAAATCATCCTTCAGCCGATGAAGGGTGAAGCTTCCGCCACTCTCTTCAAGGCGGAGGAACCCGCGAACAGCGAGATCATAAAGGAGCGCTGTAAAGCATCGATTGCTGTACCCCATATCTTGGATATAGCGAATTCCAAACGGAGTAACGTTAGTCGGGGCCTCGAAGCGCGGGATGATTGTGCCAGGGTCCGGGTCCTTACCAACTCGCGACCAACTCGTCGCATAAAAGAAAACAAGCGCAAGCAGTCCAACAATCCCTACTCCATTGTCGAGATTCGCCCACAACATACTGAGAAGTCGAGTAAGCTGAGATGGCTCCTCCACAAACCCTTTCGGCCAGGTAACAACGATGGTGAATCCCTGGTAAGGATTTAAACTTCTCGTTAGCGAGAACTTCACCGCCGAATCAGATAGAGAATCAACGCGGTAGTCCTGACCCTTCGCACCCTGCGGCCCGGTATATCCTTCAGCTTTAATTTTGTCCGCCGTGATTCCATCCGGAAGCTCTACCGATACAGAAACTTGCTCAACCGGGAATACCCATCCATGACCTATCGCATTGAAGTAGAGTTCATCATGATCTTCGAAAAACCCAAGTTGGAAATTCGTCTTAAACCGCAAGGTATACTGATAGATCCCTGAAGCAAGAAAAACATTCTTGTCACCGATGTAGACCCTCTTTCCGTTTGCATGTGGTGTGACGTGATAGGGCTCCTGCTTCCCATTTTTAAGCACTTCGAGGACATCAAATCCCACCCGGTAGTTTAATCCACGTGGCCCCTTATAGTCGGTAGGAAAATCGCGATAGATTCCCCGCTTAATATCCTGCCCGCCAGCAAAGACCGTTATCTGCTCAGTCACAATAAGGGAGGAATCTTTCCTTACGAGAATATCTACATCGTAATTGGTAATCCTTTCCTGCTGTGCAGTAGCGCTGAAGGAAAGCAGAAGACCAATTGCAATAACAAAAAAGCTTCTAGCGAAAATCGACATCGGGAGTTTTCCTCTCAGTTACATACTCAAGTTCAAAGAATTTCCGGCTCTGGTATTTCATCATGTTTGCAATGAGGTTACTCGGGAAGGACTGCACCATGACATTAAAATCGCGCACAGTGCCGTTGTAGTA
>JAGRAT010000201.1 GCA_020434495.1 Bdellovibrionales bacterium
TCGCACTTCGATACGCCCTCTCTTTGTCCAGGTAAAGCGATGGGAAAACGCCTTTCCACAGTATGAGCTTGGGCACGTTGAGAAGGTAAAACGGCTTGAAGCGCTTGAGAAAGGGCATCCTGTGCTTCGATTTGCAGGGGCCTCTTTTCGCGGAGCGAGTATTACTTCTTGTATCAAGGATGCCAAGAGCGTAGCGATGAAAATTCATGCCACGCTCGCAAAACCACAGATTTAAAATAACGAAAAAACATACCGACCAGTAGAACAATCACCAGGATCGCTCGCCTGTGTGTGAAAGAACTTTTTTGTGGTGCACGAGTATGACTGTTTTGAGTCTTTAAAAGGGGAAATCGCATGGCAGGTGTTGTATCACTTGTTTTTGGAGGCCAGGGGGCTCAACGGGTTGGAATGGGATCTGATTTCGTAGAGGCTTTTCCTGTTAGCCGAGAGGTGTTTAAGAGAGCTTCCGAGGTGTTAAAGCTCGACATGCAAGAGATCTGCTTTACGGAAGACGCGCGATTGGATCTAACGGAGTTCACTCAACCAGCTATCTTAACGGCAGAGATCGCCATTCTTGAAGCGCTTAAAGAACAATATCAATTGGCTCCCAAATATTTTGGAGGGCACAGCTTAGGTGAATATGCGGCGTTGGTTGCCGCAGAGGTGCTCTCGTTTGAAGATGCTCTCGTAATTGTTCGAAAAAGGGGGCAGCTTATGCAGTCAGCTGTTCCAGCAGGGACAGGAGAGATGGCAGCGATTATATCTGAGAACCCCTTTGGGGATAGCTTTTCGGCTGAGCTCGTTGAACATTATGACGTAGAGATAGCGAACTATAACTCACCTTCTCAAATTGTTGTTAGTGGTAAAAAAGAGAAGATAGAAAAAACGCTGCTTGAGCTGCAAAAAAAATTCCAAGATCTCCGAGTGGTTCCGCTTAGTGTAAGTGCTCCATTTCACTGTAGTCTTATGCAGAGAATAGAAAAGGAGTTTAAAGAATTCTTGCGAGCGTATGAAGCGAAGTTGAATTTAGAACGTGGACAGAGTGTTGTTTCCAACGCTACCGGAGTTTTTCATACGCCAGAGAGCCTTCTCGATAATCTGATATCACAGATCTCTCGGCCAGTACGTTGGGTTGAAAATATGGGTGTGCTCTTAAAACATTCAAGTGAGATCTTGGAAATCAGTCCGAGTCGAGTGCTTCAACCCTTCTTTTCGACTCTTGGGGCGCAGATATCTTCCGTTTTTAATATTCGGTCAATAAAGAAAAGTTTTTTAGAGAGATGACTACATTTAATCAATCAGATTTATGGGCACTTATCCTCGGAGGATCAAGTGGCTTTGGATTGGCTTCTGCAAAACGTCTTGCTCAAAGTGGTTTGAACCTCTGTATCGTTCACCGCGATAGAAGAGGGGCTATGGGCCGTATTGAAGAGCAGTTTGAAGAGATTCGAAAGGAGGGAGTAGAACTCAAAACATTCAACATCAACGCGCTTTCACCAGCGGGTCGAAAGACCGTTTTGGATGAACTCGTTTCAGCCAAGCTCAAGGGAAAAGTGAGGCTCCTTCTGCACTCAATCGCATTTGGAAGTTTAAAGCTTATTGCGCCTGAAGTGAGCGCTGAAATGTCTTCATCTCCTCATGATAGTGAGCTCTTACTTGATGACGAGGAGCTTGCAACTACGGTGTATGCGATGGGGACGAGCTTGCTCTCTTGGACACAAGAGCTCTTTAGAAGCGAACTCCTAGCGGCTGACGCTCGGATTATTGGGCTCACCAGCGAGGGAAATGAAGTCGCTTGGAAAGGGTATGCGGCGGTCAGTGCGGCAAAAGCAGCCCTCGAAGCGCTTTCTCGAAGTATCGCAAAAGAATTCGGTCCCCACGGTGTGCGTGCCAACATTATTCAGCCAGGGGTTACAGACACACCGGCATTACGAATGATTCCTGGCAATGAACGGCTCCGTTCGGAGGCGCTTCACAAGAATCCCCTCGGTCGTTTAACCACTGTTGATGATGTCGCCAAAGTTGTCCTGTTCATGACAAGTGATGAAGCGTCTTGGATTAATGGGAGTATTCTACGAGTGGATGGTGGTGAGCACATTGCCGGGTAAAGCAAAAATGATTTTTAAGAGGGGCCAGACTTGAAATTTGAAGAGTTCGTAAAGAAAACATCGCTTACCAAAGAAGAGCTCCTGCAGCATGCATACGGTCAGTTACTTGAAGATCCACCAGAAGACTTTGTTCGTTTGCCTGCTCCACCGATGTTGATGCTTGATAGAGTAACTGAGATCGATCGGCAGGGTCCGCGGGGAAGGATCGTTGCAGAAAAAGATATCCACATTGATGATTGGTTCTTTAGCTGCCACTTCGTAGGAGATCCAGTTCAGCCAGGATGCCTTGGAGTTGATGCTATCTGGCAGATGATAGGACTTTACTTAGGATTGTGTGGTCCTGCACCTTCGGGGCGAGCGCTCGGGTGCAAGGAGGTAGATTTCTTCGGTCAGATCCGTCCTTACAACCAAATCATTCGGTACGAGGTTGATATCCGTCGCTATACGGTCATGAAGGCACGTGGTGTTGCGATGGCTATTGGGACTGGCAAGGTGTTTGTTGATAACGAGCATATTTACACCGTACACGACGCAAAAGTAGGGGGATTTCAAGACATTGCTTATCGTGATTATCCAAGACGGTCTGAACGAGCTATCGGTGGAATTATGGAGAAAGAGTGACGGGGATGGAGGTGACGAAAGATCAATGCACAGAAGGTCAAAAAGAAGAGGTGCTCAAGCAGGTGCCACAACAACCTCCATTTCGGTTTATTGATCGCATTGTTGAGCTCTCAAATGAGCACATTATTACCGAACGCCGGTTTTGTGAGGACGAATATTTTTATGCCGGTCATTTCCCCGGAGATCCCGTTACTCCGGGAGTCCTTCTGATTGAGACCATGGCGCAAGCTGGCTTAGTTGCGCTCGGTTTATACCTCTCAAGTCTTGAAAACGGAAAGCAGAGAATGAGAACGCTCTTCGTTGAATCCACTGTAGAGTTTTTAGAGATCGTAGCACCCGGAGAGCTCGTTACGGTCTATGGAAAGAAAGTATTTTTTCGGCGAAATAAACTTAAAACCCAAGTAGAGCTTAAAAAAGAGAACGGACAACTTGCAGCCCACGGCTTGATGGCGGGAGTAGGTGTGGTTATTGAAAATTGAAGAAGAATAAGATGTTAGACCAAACAGAACAGGTAAAGAAAAGAGTGGTCGTTACCGGGCTTGGAGTCGTTGCTCCCAACGGGCACGGAGTAAACGACTTTGAGAGAGCGCTTCGCGCTGGGATAAGCGGTATCAGAAAAGTTCCCGAACTCGAAAAACTGAATTTTCGCTGTCAAGTCGGCGGTGTGCCAGAAGGTATCGATGAAAAACTTTCCTCCTATTTCACAGAAGAGGATCTTTTAGCCATGAATCAAGCCATGATCTTTGGAGCTATTGCTTCGATTGATGCTTGGCGAGATGGCGGACTTTCTGTGCCTGAACGCAATTCAGATGAAGTGCATTGGGATACAGGTTGTGTTTTGGGTTCAGGTTTAAGCGGAATTGATACAATCGCTTCGCGGTTAGTCCCGATGATCAACGCCTGTAAGGTCAGGAGAATGGGCAGCTCAATAGTGGAACAGACAATGGCGAGTTCCATTTCAGCAAAGCTCAGTGGTTTACTTGCGCTTGGTAATCAAGTCACTTCCAACTCCAGTGCTTGTAACACTGGCACCGAAGCGATTCATGATGGATTTTACCACATCCGTAATGGTCAAGCAGAACGAATGTTGGTTGGCGGAGCCGAGGCATCGTCTCCTTATGTTTGGGGGGGCTTTGATTCCATGCGTGTTTTGAATGCTTCATCTAATGAAGCGCCGGAGAAGGCATCGCGTCCGATGAGTGCAACCGCTGGCGGATTTGTCCCCGGCTCCGGGGCTGGAGTGCTGTTGCTGGAGAATCTCGAGAGCGCAAGGCAGCGGGGTGCAAAAATATATGCCGAACTTCTCTCTGCAAAGGTTAACTGTGGAGGACATCGAAACGGAGGCAGTATGACCGCACCAAACAGTGAGTCAGTTGTTCGGTGTATTCAATCAGCAGTTGAAGAAGCGGGCGTTAAAACCCAAGAGATTGATGCCATCAACGGTCATCTAACGGCTACAATGGCAGATCCTTTGGAGCTTCGAAACTGGTCGAGAGCACTTGAGGTCACACCTGAACAACTGCCGTATATACAATCCACCAAGTCGCTTATCGGACACTGTCTTGGAGCTGCCGGAAGTATTGAGGCGGTGGCCACCGTGCTTGAGCTTCAGGGTGGATTTTTTCATGGTTCTGTTAATTGTGAAGATCTTCATCCCGAAGTTGAGTCTTTTGCTAATCGTATCGTGCAGCGAACAGTTGAAAAACCGCTTCGATTAATAGCGAAAGCGAGCTTTGGATTTGGAGATGTAAATGGATGTTTGTTATTTAAGAAGTGGGATTAAAAACTTCTTGTTTTAGAAGGAAAGTGTTATGAATAAAGAAACGTTTTCAAAAATAATAGAAATCGCTAAGCCGTTCGCGAAGAACAAGGAAGCATTGGAGAGTGCTACTCTAGAATCAAGCTTCTTAAAAGACTTAGAGGTAAGCTCAGCGAGACTCGTCGATATTATCTTAGATCTTGAAGACGCATTCGACGTCGAGGTCGAAGATGAAGAGGCGAACAACGTCAATACCGTTGGCGATGCAGTCGCTCTGATTGAGAGAAAACTGGCCGTCGCAGCAGCCTGATGCTTCTGTATCGCTCAAAGTCGGATTGTAGAAGTACCCCAGATCACGAAGTGGAGTTTAGAAGATTGCAGCTGCAACGTTGGTTTGGCTGGCTCGCACTTTTACCGCTCGGTTTTGGTATAGTGCTGTACATGCGCTATGTCCATCGTCTGCGGATTCGGCATCATAGAAAAGTCCGTCGCAGGTTTTATGAGCTGACCAAGCACAGTAAACGTTTTATGATCTGCGCAAACCACCTGACGATGGTGGACTCAGTGATTCTTCTCTGGGCATTCCGATCCATTCCGCAGTATTGCTTAGACTACCGTTTGTTTAGTTGGAACATCCCAGCCTTTGAAAACTTCTCAGACCGGTTCTCTTGGAGGATAATCACTTTTCTGACGAAGTGTATTCCGATTGAGAGAAAAGGGACGAAATCTCATATCGACTCAGTTCTTCACAAGCTAACTCGACTTTTGAATGATGGAGATGTGTGTACCATTTTTCCAGAAGGCACCAGGAGTCGTACTGGCAGAGTTGAGCTCTCAAATGCCACCTATGGGGTGGGAAGTGTCCTGAACAATGTCAAGGATTGCGATGTGCTGTGTGTATACCTACGAGGAGATTCACAAGAATCCTATTCGAATTTTCCCAGTAAAGGTGAGAGCTTCAATATTGAAATAGAGCTCATCACCCCAAAGAGTGATAATGTTGGACTGCGAGCCGTGCGAGATATTTCAATGCAGATCCTTGAAAAGATTAAGGAGATGGAGGAGAGATACTTTGAGGAGCAAAGGACTTCTTAACTTCTCAATCGGTAATGATGTTGTTGATCTAAGAGCTGAAGATAGAGCACTTCATTCCAGATATATCGAAAGAGTATTTACCCGAAGAGAGAAGGAGTGGATAGGGAGTAGTGCGACAAGGCTCTGGGAGTGTTGGGCAGTTAAGGAGAGCGCGTATAAAGCCTTGAAGCGCGTTAGGAAAGAGAGTTCTTTTTCTCCTATGCTCTTTGAGTATTTACCTGAAAGGAGTCGCGTACGCTATCAGAATATGTTGCTGTACGTCACTTGCAAAACATCTTCGGAGATGGTGTATGCAGTTTGTGCTTTAAGTCGAGCCACGCTCGTTGCAGTGGTCAAAAGCTCTTGGGTCGTAGATATAACCTCCGATGCAAGGTTCAGTAAAATGCACCCTTCCGAAGCCGTCCGAAAGCTTTTGTTGACCAAGCTTGCTTCTAAGAAGCGAACTGTTCGAAGACTCTTAGTTTCCGCTCCAGATCCGACTGTGATTCCTCAACTATTTATAAATGGTAAAAGCGTGAAGGACCTTATCTCCTTTAGTCACGACGGCCGGTTCGTTCTCGCTTCATATCTTGAGATGTGCCATCGGGAATAAATGGGTCAAAATGAAGTCGTCTTTGAAGGAGGCCAAGGCTTAAACCCCATGGTTATTATCTCAGTATCGACGAATTTCTAAGGATAC
>JAGRAT010000202.1 GCA_020434495.1 Bdellovibrionales bacterium
GGAAACTGCCAGCTGATGACAGTTGGTGGATTGAAAGCCGATGGACAGGAAGGGGAGTGGGGGAAATGCGCCCTGTTTCCTGACGGCTTGGTGAATGTGAAGGGTTGGTGTAACTCTTGGGTGCAAAAAGCCGGATAGTTGGAGTTGAAGGACTCGTTCCCAGGTCGAAGATGTCTTTAGGGTTGGGAATAGTTCTGCGGGACTCATGGAGCCTTGCGAAGTTATGAACATCTCAAGCTACCATGAAGCTCCCCGCAGCTTCCCTAACTTAAGCAATCTTCATAGCTCAGTTGGTCTTGGTCATTTTTTGATTCTTTGGCTCTCGGGAGTTAAAGTAGGGCTCAAATCAACACCGTGTTAATTAGAGGGAGAGGATGACTGATATATCAGATCGGGGCTACGTCAATGATGAGGTCCTCGTAAGCACTGAATGGGTAGCAACTCATCTTCATGACCCCAATGTTCGCATAATCGAATCCAACGAAGACCAACTGCTCTATAAGAGTGGGCACATCAGGAATGCTGTAGAAGTTGACTGGGTGAGAGACCTGAATGATCAAGTTGTTAGAGATTATTTAAATCGTGCGCAGTTTTCAGAGCTTGCATCTCGGATTGGGATCTCGAGAGATACCACTGTTGTGTTTTACGGTGATAAAAATAACTGGTGGGCATGCTATGCATTTTGGGTGTTTCAGCTCTTTGGACATACGAACGCTAAGGTGATGGATGGTGGCCGCCTAAAGTGGGAGCGGGAGGGGCGAGAGCTTACGCGTGACATCCCTGCGATTTCTACCACCGACTATAGTTCGCCGGAGCGAAACGATATTGTCGACCGTGTCTTTCGTGATGGGGTGTTGAAGCATATCGAAGGACGAGGGCAACTCGTCGATGTGCGGAGCCCTGAAGAATACAGCGGCGAACGTTTACATATGCCGGATTATCCCAACGAGGGAGCTCTTCGGGGAGGACATATTCCAGGAGCGAGAAGCGTTCCTTGGGCACGGGCGATTCATCCAGAGGATGGGACCTTTCTCTCTGCTGAGAAGCTAAAACAGATCTATCTTGTGGAACAAAAGCTTGATCCAAAGCAACCAACCGTTGCGTACTGTCGAATTGGTGAGCGGAGTAGTCATACCTGGTTTGTGCTCAAGTACCTCCTTGGTTTTGATGATGTAAAGAACTATGACGGAAGTTGGACCGAGTGGGGAAACCTCGTTGGTGTCCCAGTTGAAAAATAATGGACGAGCTCCCTCACAAACTGCGCGACTTACTAGAGGAGCTTAGGAGCGTGGACTCAGACACGCGGGGTGAAATCCTCATCGAGCTAGCCGATACCTTCACCTCTGTTCCCCCTGAAGTCGCAACTCCGCCTTACCCCGCGGAAAGCCGGGTGCCCGGATGCGAATCGGAAGTCTTCGCGTTCGCAACGAACAGGTCCGACGGTTCGAGAGACTATCACTTTGCAGTCCAAAATCCCCAAGGAATATCAGCCAAAGCAATGGCAGCCATCATTCAACAGACCTTAAACGGCGAACCCCTCTCCACTATCCAGGCACTTCCTCAAGACATCGCCTATGAGATCTTCGGCCGTACGCTCTCAATGGGCAAAGGCCAGGGGCTCATGAGTATGATCGGAATGGTAAAAGCGCTGGCAGCAAAATGATAAAAGACGATGAAGTCGAGATAATGGTCGAGCAAGCAGTAAACGGAACGTGGACCGCACGAGCACTGCACCGTGCATCTGCCACCATAAAGATATCTGACATGTTTGATACCAAGGACGAGGCCATTAAAGACGCCATGCTCGGGCTAGTAATCCTCCTTGAGGAGAAGCAAAAAGGGCTTGGGGAGAAGAAGTAGTTTTACTACTCCGCATCAAAGTCTGCAGTGCTACCTACCCCAGAACTCGTGGGTACTCCATGCGAAGAGCTCGGCGGGGTCGGATCAGTTCCGTCGACGCAGTCTCGAAATTCTGCGAGTTTACCAAGGACGCAAGAGAATGCTTCCCCCGCTGAAGAATTTGATTCACAGTCATCTAGATCCTGCGCTATTCCTGACCAACATGTTTGGCAGTTGGATCCGCTTCTCGCGCAATATGAGGAGGAATCTATGGCGAGAGCGCTATTTTTTGGTCTTCGTGCGCACTCGCATTTACATAGGCCAGCAGCATTCGTTTCTCTAGGAGACTTCTCCCAACAGTACTTTAAGTTGGAATTGTACCAGTCGCAATGCTCGTGTTGTCCATGAGCAACACTAAACCAACCGGGATCTTCGGAACACGGTGCCCAGCGGGTAATCGCTAGCGCTTCATGTGACAATGAGAGCAAAAGCAGAAGGGTGACGAGTCGCTTTTTCATGTTTCCCAATTCGGTGAATGTTCAAAAAAAATCAGGAGTTCCCACTTTACATGGTTGCTTTCTCAAATCTGAAATCCTCGAAGAAGCACAAGAGCTAGAGAAGACAAGCTTTCTCTCTAGCTCCACTTCTACAACTTCGCAGATTTATTCGGCAAAGTCTTGACTTCCGGGAGCTTCAACTCTGCCCGAATATGTCTCATCATCATCTGAGCAATTGACCTCTTCAGCAACTACGGGCTCGGTTCCAATTTCGACTCGCGTGTACGTATTGGTAGATGGATTAAAAATTAGTGCATCAGTGTTATTGGGAAGTTTAAGAGTTCTCGGATCTGGCAAAGCTAGGGATTTGTCTTCTTCGCAGTCTCCTTTTAGTTTCGCAATTCTCTTTCCGATATTATTGAAGCATAGCTTATGACATTTGTCGTTGCACGCAGAACTGCAAGTTGTGAAGGAGGAGGTACTTGTGTTCTTTTTTGGATTGGTAGCATGGGTCGGACATGCGTCACTGACTACGCACTTGCAATTAGCTGCGAATGCAGCAGGTGCGTAACTGAGCGATACGAGTGTGGCAAATAAAAAAAGTATTCTTGATTTCATGTGAGCTCCCTATCGTTAGAGCCCCTTTTTTTGATAAAGACGCTCCAGATCTAATGAGTTGGTCGAGTGGTCGAAATGATTACTTTAGAGGTTTTTGAGATGGCAGCCGGTTCGCAGTTTAACCTAACCTCAATCAAACGGTTGGAATCGCCAGAATTTTAATCTGAAGGAGTTGATCTGCCTCAATTTGTACCCGAATCATTCTCGCAACTGACCGAAATTACTTCAAATGAAGTAGAGTGTGGTAAAATTTCATTGCACTAAATCCTTTCACTATCAAATGTGTAGTACATAACCCGGTTCCCAAAATAGGGAGCTGTGGAGGATGCTTTTAACGTGGGAGCATCCAAAAAACCCATTTTGCCCCGCTGGCAAGACTCCTCGAGTCATCTTCTCCGAAACAGTCGATCTGCGAGCCCTTCTTTTCCTGGTGGGGTTTCGAACTGAGTCGAACCACCGTAGAGGGCGTCGAGCTTCTGCGTGGCTCGGTTTGCGAAATAACCGATCACGAAGAGAGCCAGAGCGATTACGAGGAGGACGATGCGAGTTGTTCTGCTGTTCGTTTTCGATGGATCTTGCATGGTAGAATCTTAGAGCTCTCCTGAATTCCGATCTTTAAAGTTAGGCGGGGGCCTCATGACAACCCCAAGTGTAATGAAATGCCACACTCTTAGAGGAGAAGGCGGAAAATCGTTTCTCATCTGAGAGTGTGGTCGTCGAACTCTTCTACCCGAATAAACTGCAAATTTGCAGGAGAGATCTCTCAATGGACTGCTCTTTCACGACTGGCTTGACGAAGGAGCGTTCCGTGAAATCTCGTGAATTTTTCCCGCTCTTTTAGGGTATTAGCAGACAGGTACTAATCAAATTTCATTGTTCGGATCAGGAGCGAAGTACTTCAATTTCGAGGCGGAGTTGCAGGAGGGAGTTTCTCTTCAAAATCTGATGAGTTCTTCCTTGATTTAAGGGGTTTACGAGGATAATTGGTCGGTTAGAAGTGTTGTTGTGCCATACGCAGAACTCTAAAAAGGTATTCCAAATTCGCTTCTTTTTGTTTGAAATGCTCATCGTATTGGGTGGGCCTCCCTTTATATCCATCCTGTCGGCTCCAGAAATCGATGACCATGGGCCTATGAGGAGTATCTAATGTCCCGTCGTTATTATTTCCTGTCGGTTTTGTGTTTCTTCTTCATCGGGTTCTCTACCAGATCTGTTGCCCAAACGTGTTCTTCGGGAAGTTGTGGTGAGGAATGTGGTGATGGTTCGCATGCCGTAGAGGGAACCGGTGATTGTGGACGTGAGGAAGAAGATATTGGTTCAGCGAATCTGCGCTTGGAGCAAGCATACACTTTGGATGTTTATGACCTTCCAAATTCTTATGTCTTGTCTTCTTCGACCGAGAGCACGGTAGTAGACCATAGCGGCGCGTTGATAGGGGTCATGACTAGTGGCGTGCGTCATGGGGGAGGATTAGTTCTTGAGACCCCGGAGAGTGATTATGATCCGACTTCTCCGCAATCAATCGCCAATGTAACGATAGAAGAGGTCACTCCGGTTGGTGAAGTAGTATTTTCAGTGTTGGTATCAGAGCGAGGGGAGGAGCAGCTTTTTTCTGGCGTTAACCCGGTAGGAGTTTTGTGCGAAGGGAGTAGCGGGTGTGCGGTAAGTGGTAGTGCCTGTGGAAGTAGTGCGCGTGGAGTGTGTCAAGCTGAAGGTTCGGCATCACCTTCGGGAAGCTATTCGTGTTTTTGTGCGGTGCGAGGGATTGAGCCGACGGTTACTCAAGTTGGTTTAGGAGAGTTTCGAGAATCTGGATCCACTGGAGAGGATGTTATTCTCGAGAAAGATTTGGGGAATAAGGCGGTAGAAAGCGTCGAAGATGATTTTTCTAGCCTTCAAACGACATCTGAGAGTCTGCGAGGTAGCCCTAATGCGGATGATTTCATATCCGGTGGGAGTGGGGGAACTCCTTTGTCTGCGCCGCTTACCTCGATGGCTACTTCTGGTGGGTCGCTTAGACGGAGGAATCCTCCAGGGGACTGGAACTATGGGAGTTTTAGAGAACGAGGAATTGCGTGGTTTTTGTCGACGGATAGGAGGACGCTGGTAGCGCAAAAGGTAGGACGCACATTTATTGAGTACGCTGAGCGGACCCCTGGGTCAGGTCAGTATCTTATTCAGCGAGAGTTGGGTCCTTGGGGAGAGGTTCGTGTTGAGCACCTTTATGATAGTGCGGGGAATCGCACCGGTATTCGGTATGGGAGAGGTCTGGAGCGGGTATTTTCCTGGGCTAATGCGAATCTCTTAAAGATAGATACCAATGTTTACTCTGGGGATGACTATGATGCGTCGACGAAGCAGCTCTTTGCGACTGAGTACCGCGGGTATGGGTTAGTTCAGTATGCGCAAACTGGGGCATGGGTTAAGCGGCTCAAATACATAAAGTACCCGGCTATGAGGTATGTAGGAGAAGGGAGCGGGGTGCCATTTTATGACGACTCGAACTTATTAAATGCTCATTTTCAGCTTGAATTTAGCCATCACCCTACAAACACGTTTGTTACTGGAGCGAAGGTAGCCAGTGTCACTCCTGGCGGAGCTCGGCTTCGGGAGGAACAGTATCTCACTGTTACGTGGCAACAGCATTCTCCAACGGGCAGCTGGCGTGTCCTGACTACAACGGATGCGAAAGGGATTACCTCCTCGTATTCATTTAATACCACTCCAAACTCAAGTGGTCGGACATCTAATGTGGTTACGACTTCTGCGCTTGTAACGACCTATGAGTACGATAGTAGGAGACGTTTGGTGCGTCGTCGACTGCAGTCGCAGCTTAATCCACGAGGAACTGAAGATGCTGAGCGGTGGGTGAACTATGAGTATGAGTCGGGGACCAGCACGAGTCGATTGTTGAAAAGAATCACCTCGAGCAGTGGAGTGACTCGTCGTTGGGAATACCACCCGGTGCTTGGCGTGGTGACGAGAGCTTACGCGGATGATCCATCATCGACCAGTGGGGAAGTGTATACCGAGTATGATTACGACGAGCATCCTCTTGATGGTCCCCGTCTTAGGCAGGTGACGACCAAGGATGGTAAAAAAATTCAATATGAGTATGGGAATCAGTCTACATCAATGTGGTGGGATGTTGGTTTTGGGATTGTTTCCAAGCAGCGAACGGTTCCCGCAGTAACGCTTGTGTCCGGGGCATTGCAAACAGTCATTGATGTTGAGGTGTACGATGAGAAGGGGAGGCTATCGAGTTACCAAAGTCCTGGTGGAGTGATCACGAGGTACAA
>JAGRAT010000203.1 GCA_020434495.1 Bdellovibrionales bacterium
GACAAAAAATCACCATCAACAATAGAGTATTAAATGTGCCTGATAATCCTGTTATCCCTTTTATAGAAGGAGATGGCATCGGTGCTGACATCTGGGCAGCTTCTGTACGAGTATTTGATGCAGCAGTAGAAAAAGCGTACAATGGTCAACGAAAAATAGAATGGAAAGAAGTATTAGCCGGTCAGAAAGCATTTGACGAAACCGGTGAATGGTTGCCGCAAGCTACGCTTGATGCTATTGAAGAATATCTCGTAGCGATCAAAGGTCCTTTAACCACACCAGTTGGTGGAGGAATTCGCTCACTCAATGTAGCACTTCGTCAAAAACTTGATTTGTACGCATGTGTACGACCGGTAAGATGGTTCCAAGGAGTACCTTCTCCTGTGAAAGAACCTGAAAATGTCAACATGACAATTTATCGTGAGAATACCGAAGATATTTATGCCGGCATAGAATACCTCGCAGGAACACCAGAGGCAAAGAAAGTGGTCGATTTTCTAATCAATGATATGGGCGCTACTCAGATTCGCTTCCCGGAAACCTCTTCTATTGGTGTCAAACCGGTATCCAGTGAAGGAACACAACGTTTGGTCCGTGCGGCGATCGATTATGCACTTGAGCAAGGATCTCCTACCATGACTTTAGTCCACAAAGGAAACATCATGAAGTTCACTGAAGGAGCCTTCCTTGAGTGGGCCGTTGAAGAGGCGAAGGAGATCCTCGGATCTGCATTCCTCTCTCGAGAGGAATTCATGCAGGGTAGTCATCAGCAAATCCCCGAAGGTCGTGTGCTCATACAAGATCGAATTGCTGATGCCATGTTTCAAGATCTCTTATTGAAGCCAAAGGATCATGAGGTGATTGTCTCGCCGAATCTTAATGGTGACTATTTAAGTGATGCTTCAGCTGCTCTTGTTGGAGGGCTTGGATTGGCTCCTGGAGCCAATATTGGTGATGGTATTGTTCTTTTCGAAGCCGTCCACGGGACGGCTCCAGACATCGCTGGAAAAGATTTGGCGAATCCTTCGGCGCTCATTCTCAGCGCCTCCCTTATGTTCGACTATTTGAAACTCCCGCATATTGGGAAAAGGCTGCACGATGCCATCGCTAGAGCTATTGCTGAGAATCGGGTGACAGGAGATCTCTACTCTTCTACTCGAGCGGGAGAGCGGCTGACATGCAGTGCTTTTTCGGATTATCTCTGTTCGATGATTGACGACTAACTTTCCGTAATTGCGGAAGAATTGACCAGTATTCAGGTGCTGTCCAAGCTCGCCGATACTGGATCAAAGCTCTGCAAGGAAAGTGCTTCGATATGTCTCTAATTTCTCGAACCAAAGGAATCCTTAGGAACCAGTTCTTCCCCGATCCGATTCTTGTTCCTGTGAAATCGAAAGGACGATTCCTCGAGGTATGGGGGGCTCTTAGGAGAGTTCCTAGACTTTACACCGTCATCGGAATCTCGGAGTCCGGGACTGGAGGAAAGGTGAAGGGAGAGAACCTCACATCTTTAGACTGTAGCATTCGAAGCTTTGCTAATGGGAAAACAAGAGCGAGCTCTGTATACACCGATAGGCGAGTCTTTCTCCCACATACGTTATACGCGGAGATTCCTACAGCAAGAGCCCTTCGATATATCTATACGAGCCCACGGGTAAACGCGGTAGCATTTAACCTGTCCGATAATCAAAATGCCTCACACTTCCAAGAGCTCGGGACAACGCACCAGATAACGTATTCTGAGGTTATTCCCACCGCCATTCTTCCGCGGCTTATCGGCCTTGTTGAGTCTTCAAATCCCTTTGCCGAGGGAGCCATGACCCATGGACAGTTAGCATCTCAAGCCTTAAGCGCTGACAATGTTTACGTGGCGCATTTTCATGCTCAGATTGCTCGTGAACAGTCGGAAGAAGTTAATGGATTTATTTTTCCACTACTCGACACTCTGCTGACATTAGGATTTGTTCAAGAAGCTGCGGATTATATCCAATGGTACAGTAGAAACGGGTATGAGGATCCCCAAATTCATCTTTATGCTGCAAGGATATACTCTTTATCGGGAAAGCCAGAGACGAGTTTTGAAATCGTTGACGCGTATTTTGATCATCCAACTCTTTCTAGTGTTGCGTGGCTGGAGCACGGACGCGCTCTTATTGTTCAGGATAAATTTGATGAGGCCGTAAGAAGTTT
Source organism: Bdellovibrionales bacterium (assembly GCA_020434495.1). Taxonomy (GTDB): domain Bacteria; phylum Bdellovibrionota_C; class UBA2361; order UBA2361; family RFPC01; genus RFPC01. The sequence continues at coordinate 2,191 of JAGRAT010000203.1, forward strand.
TAAAAAGGCGGTAGCTCTGAATCCAAATGGTATTGATTCTCTTCTTGGTTGTGGATTGGCAATACGAAACAAGTGTTATCCAGATGATGTCGAGGGGCTTTTTGAGGCAAAGACATTTTTTGAACGAGTCGTCGCTCTTAATGGATATCACACAAACGAAGCACTTTTTCATCTTGGAACTATTGCGATCGCCCAGGAAGAATGGGTTGAGGCCGAAGCGTTGTGCAAAAGGACCCTTGCAATGAGTGACAACGCAGTTGCGAGAAGAAATTTGATCCTTTCACTTCATGCGCAACAGAAAATGGACGAAGCTGAACTGGAGTTCGGAAAACTTCGCTTTAGCTGGCCGGAGGAGGCCGAGCGCATCGAGCACTATTTCCGGTAAACGGCCTCTTCCTCGTCATTTTCTCGATTTTCTCATGGTTGATTGGCTTGGTGACCCGAATGGGGTAATCTTGTTTGGTATGCCAAGTAGGAGTATTAATTGCCCAGCGTAGACCCTCTAAGTCACTGTAACCGCAGCGCTCGCCTTACCGATGTGCAGGCAGGGGAAGAGGGCGTCGTTGAAAGACTCGATCTTGAAGCCGATGAGCGTTTCAGGTTGATGAGGCTTGGGCTCGTTCCTGGAAGAAGGGTAAATCTCGTGAAGCGCGGTTCCCGATTTCTGCTTGCAACGGCCGGCGCTCGGTTAGCAATTGATCGAGCCCTGGCTGCGCATGTGTACATAATTCGATCTCAAGACATCGCATGAACGCTTTATTGAACGTCATACAGGAGGATGGAGCTCCGTCTTCTCCTGCGGTTTCCGCGAAAGAGCGCCCGTGCGTGCTTTTAGCGGGTTTACCAAATGCAGGAAAAACCTCTCTCTTTAATCGATTGACTGGATTGCGTGGGCATACGGCAAATTTTCCTGGAACGACTGTTGAGGTGCGTGAGGGAGCACTTCGTATTGGTTCAACTGAAGTTTATCTTCTCGATTTACCAGGTTTGTATGGGCTTGATGGAGGCTCGCTTGAGCAGGAAGCTGCTCGAGCTGTTATTCGTGGAGAAGCCGAAGGTATTCCAAAGCCGGATGCAATGATCATCGTTGTTGATGCTACTCGATTGCCCCATCAACTGCCATTAACAGGGGAGCTTCGAGCGCAAGGTATCCCAGTTGTCGTAGCACTCAATATGTATGATGAGGTTGAGAAGCGGAAAGTTCATATCTCACTCGAGCGACTTTCGGAAGAGCTTGGTGCCCATGTTGTGCCAATCTCTGCTCGTGAAGGAATTGGGATTTCTGCTCTTTTGGAGCAACTTGAGCGCTTGTTGCTAGAGCGGGCAACATTTAAAGAGGTGCCTCCTCGCCTTGCCGCCTGTTCTACTTGTCGTGGGTGTGTCGTAACGGCGCGATGTCATTGGGCGGACGAAGTAGTCAAGAATGCTGCTGCTGAATCGAGTATTTTGCGTTCTTCAGTAGCAGATAAAGTAGATGAATACTGCACCTCTACTCTTGTTGGGCTTCCTATCTTTGCTGGAGTCATGTTTCTGCTCTTTTTCTCCGTGTTTCGATTGGCCGCAATTCCGATGGATTGGATTGATTCTGGATTTGGAGAATTGATCGCGCTTGTTCAGTACTTGATTCCAGAAGGAACTGTTTCGAGTTTTCTTACTGATGGGGTGTTGGCTGGGCTTGGAGGGGTGGTGGTCTTTCTCCCGCAGATCTGTATTCTCTTTTTTGGTATCAAGTTGCTTGAAGATTCAGGATATCTTTCACGTGCAGTGGTGGTAATGGACGGAATAATGCGAAGGTTTGGCCTTCCAGGGCAGGCGTTCGTCCCGATGTTAGCCGCTCATGCTTGTGCGGTCCCGGCCATCATGTCATCGCGACTCATTGAGAATCCTCGGGATAGACTTCGAACAATTCTCGTTATACCGCTGTTGACCTGTTCTGCTCGTTTGCCCGTCTATCTTATGGTGGCTGTTCTTCTATTTGGCGATAATGCTTTTGCTGGTTCGCTCGTATTTGTTAGTGGATATGCCTTAGGGGCAGTTGCGGCCATTTGTGTTTCCCTCGTGTTACAACGCTCTCTAGTTGCTGGTACTCCAAGTCGTCTTGCCATTGAGCTTCCTCCATACCGAATGCCGAGCCTCCGAGACGCCCTGCAGAGTGCCCTCGACCGGGGGCTTATGTTTTTAAAGGAGGCCGGAACCATCATCTTGATGATCTCCGTCGTGCTTTGGGCCTTGTCGAGCTTTCCACAGCTACCAGCTCCTCCCGCGAGAGCAGATTCGTCTCAAGTTGTGGCGGTGAGTGGCGAGGTCGTGCCTGCTCAGCCCTCTGCTCTCGAGTATTCCATAGCTGGTCGGGTTGGAAAGTTCATTGAGCCGGTCTTTGCCCCACTCGGATTTGATTGGCGTATTAGCGTGGGAGTTCTTACCTCATTTGCTGCTCGAGAGGTTGTTGTGTCTGCATTAGCCGTGATGAGCGGCATAGAGGGTGAAGTGAGTGAGGATGATCCCGGGTTCATAAATTCTTTGCGGCGCATGCGACGTCCAGATGGGAGCCTTCTTTTTGATATTCCTACAGCGCTTAGCCTTCTTGTTTTCTTTGTCCTGGCGATGCAGTGCCTTCCCACTCAGGTAATGACTTATCGTGAAACACGAAGCCTTCGGTGGCCTCTGTTGCAGTTCGGGTGGATGTCTTTTATGGCGTATGGCGCAGCTTTCGTAACCTACCAGCTAGCTTCCATCTTTGTTGGTTGACCGCTAACAATCATCGCTTTGCTCATGAGGGGTTTTCCAGGTGAAAATCATCACGGTTCTTCTGTCGCAACAGAGATATTCGTGAGCCCGGCATTTTGCAGCACCTCCATCGTAGACACGAGAAGTTGCACTGCGGAGTTGTTGTCTATTCGCAAGAGCACAGGAGATTCGTCTTTGCCTTTAAATTGAAGCGATGCAAGTTTCGCTTCCAAAGCTGATTTCGTAAGAATGTGCTCCCCAAGTTGGTATTGATCTTCACCGATGATTGTCACTTTAAGCATGTCATTTTCTTTTACGAACTCTGAGCTTGCTCTGGGGAGGTTTAGGGTCAGAGCGCGATCCTTCATGAAGGTACTCGTCAACATAAAGAAGATCAGCAATAGAAAGACAATATCTATAAGGGGAGTGATGTTGAGATGAACTGCTATTTTCGGTCGTTTTACGATATCCATTTTTAATCTGGTCGGAAGAGGGAATTAATTCAACGCTGCTCTCAATCGTACTTGTAATTGCTCCTGGGATGCCTTATCTGCTTTAGAGAGTTCCTCAAGGATGAGTCGGCGCTTAAAGAGAAGACGCTTACCGAGGTCGCTTATCTGGGCACCGCGATGATCAATCTCTCCCTCAAAGTATGAATAGGCGGCACTCGTTGGGATGGCAATTACGAGTCCGAATGCCGTGGTAAGGAGCGCTTCCCAAATGCCGCCAGCGAGAAGACTTGGATCCACAGTTGAATGTGCTCCTTCGAGCTGAACAAAGACGGCAATCATGCCGAACACAGTGCCGAGTAGGCCAAGCAGTGGAGTGAGTTGAGAGATAACAGCAAGCGGTCGGAGCCATTCCTCCATTCCTCTGATCTCTCTGGTTGCAAGACGACCAAGCTCAATTTCGAGTTCCTTGTTGCTGATTCCAGATCGAAATTCTGCATGAACGAGTGGGGAGAATATCTCTTGAAATCCACCAGAACGCTCCTGAAAGAGTTTCGAAAATTGAGAAAACGTTTTTGGGCTATAGAGATCAGCCAACGTATTACAAAAACTCGAGCTTGGCGGAGTGGTTTTTGAAAAGTAAATAAGTTTGTACACAATTATAGCAACACCCACCACAGAGCATCCAAAGAGGATGTACATGACAGGACCTCCATTTATAAGCACCTCTGGTAAGTTCATCTTGCTCTCTCCTTCGCTCCCTGAATTACTCAGTGAATAAAATGTATTGTGACAACTTCTCGCCGGATAAACGACCACATCACAGAAAAAATGAGGTTTAGAGGCTGGAGGGGGCAATACTCCACCCATCTCCCCCTGATTTTTT
>JAGRAT010000204.1 GCA_020434495.1 Bdellovibrionales bacterium
AAGATTCCTGTTACGCCATTCAGCAGGCCATCCGGAAGTGGTGACTCTGAAGAAAGATCATGCTGGAACTGCTGCACTCCAAGAGCCGTAAGATCTGAATAATCTCTCCGGGAAAGACTTCTCACCTCTGCGCCGTCTTTCAAAAGTCGCTGGATAAGCGCCTTCCCGACAAACCCTCCTCCTCCTGTTACGATAAAAACTTCCGAACGAAGAGGTTTGTCCACCTTAAGCAGCCTCCTGTTTTACAGTGTACTGCTGTGCCCAGTCACTCAGCTGGTCGCGATAAATCTTTGCATTGTGTCTCCCATCCACTGGAAAACTCGGGTGGAAGAAGAACCATTTAATTCGAGAAGTCAAAGGTGAATCTTTCGCGCGTTGCTCCAACTCTTTTAGAAACTGCTTCCTTTTTTCATCACTATCAGGCCAGTACTCCGGGTAAGGCTCTACCACGATTCCTGGCTCTTCCCCCTCCCCAAGGGAAACCAACGCGCTACGCTTCACTTTATCGACATCGTTAAAGAAAAGCTCTGTCGGAACGCTGTAATAAGTACGTGAAGGAGACTTCACGAGGTGAGCAACCCGCCCGCAATAGTATAGACCTCCATCATCTGAAAGGTACCCGACATCTCCTATGCGGTGCCACAACTCATCTTTATAAATGACCTTGGATTCTTTCGTTGCTTCTTCATTCTTATAGTACTGCCTGCTAATATTCCGCCCACTGACGAGCACTTCACCGATTTCATACGGCGCGAGCTCCCGCACCTCGCGCTTGTCTATTAGCGTCGCCCTATCAACGACAATCAGCGATACCCCTTCAATCGGTCGGCCCACATACAAACCATTCGAACCGCATTTCGAAGGCTCTCCGTACTGCCCATCCTTTGCTTCCGATGATGCCATAAGAGTTACCGGCAATGCCTCAGTAGCGCCGTATGGAGTGTATGCCTCTCCCCTTCGGAGCAATCCGGTAACCCGTGATAAGACCTTTGCCGGAACTGGCGCACCAGCCATGAAGATCTTCTGTAGAGACCCAAAATCCTCACCAGCTCGAATGGCATAATCAGCGATCTTATTCCAAAGGGTCGGTGAGCCGAACGAGTAGTTTACTTCCAAATCCGTCACTACTTTGAGAATCCGCTCAGGAGAAAGTGAAAGAGGTCTTGCGGGATCAACATTTGGGAAAACGCTGCACACTCCATTCGCAAGGTGAAAAAGAGAGAAGATAGGAAGCAATGGGAGATCCCGCTTTCCAGCTTCAATACCGAACTGCTCTCGCAAAATCGTTAACTGCTCACGAAGCATTTCGTTGGTATATACCACCCCCTTTGGCCGACCAGTTGCTCCGGATGTATACGCCACAAAGACGACCTCAGAACTTGGGACCGGAAGAAGGGGCTTTGGAGAAAAGCGCTTCAGGAAACTAAGCCGAGGTCCGCCGGTGTAAATCCACTCACTCGCGGTGATATGAAACTTTAAGTTCGGCATCAACTCTCGTTGTCGGAAACGAAGCAACTGCGCCCTCGGTGATCCAATCAGAACTTGAGGATCAATCTCTTTGATACACTTAAACAGATTGTCACGCCCCATACCCGGATCAAGAAAAAACGGGATCCCGCCCCGACCCATCACCGCATAGGCAAGAGCGAGAAAATCGGCCCCAGGAGGCACTAGCATGAGCACCCTATCTTTTGGCTGAAGACCGAGCTCAGTAAGGCCCCGCTCATACTTATAAATACGGTCACGCATCTCGCGAAACGAAGTGTGTCCATATCTCACCTGGTCTCCAAGAAACAAAGGCTCTATGACAGCAGGCTTACTTCGGAGCGACTTCGCAAACTCCATAAAAGAATCGAGCAGCACCTTTTCGTAGTGCTCTGATGGATCCCCCGCGGCGGTGAACTGCTGCTCTACCTCATCAACAACTTCGTCGTCTAGATGACCCGGCCCTTTCTGGAGGAAGGTGCTGATCGCAGGTATCGCAATTTCCTTCGCATCCTCTAGAACTAAATGAGAGGCCTCAGGGAGTTCAATGAGCTCGGCATTGGGAAAATGTCTCGCCACCTTGGTGAGCATCTCTCGATGAAAACACGGATCGTTTAGCCCCCACACGATCTGCACTTGCTTGTTAGCAAGAAGGTGAATGTTCTCGGCGAGATGCATCATCGTCTTGTAACTTGGGTGGGCTGCATCAAAGGGGATATCATCAACGAAATCCCATATCGCCTTACGACTCGCCACTGTTTTATAGGGGTAAAAATAGCCCGCACGGACTTCCTTTGCGAGCTTTCGAAACACCCCAAGACCAGTAGTGAAGCGCAAGAACTGCTTCGTATACTGGGTAAGGAACTTCCCAATCAGTGGAGTTGCTGCAATTTTAATGAGCGCAGGCAATGCCTCGGTTTCCGTAAGAGTAGTGTTAAGATACACCATTCGCTCAATTCGATCTGGATTTCGAACGGCAACACCCGTACCGATCGATCCTCCCCAATCATGCATGACGAGCGAAAACTTCTTTAACCCCAACTTATCAATAAACTCTTCCAGGTGTTCGATTCTATCCTTAGCGCGAAGTTGTGTCTCAGGCGCTCGGTCAGACAATCCAAGTCCTATAAAATCTGGTGCAATCACCCTAAAATTTGTCGAAAGCTCCTTAATAAGTTCTCGGTAGTAAAATGACCAGGTCGGGTTACCGTGCAACAGCAGCACCACCGGCTGCTCGTCCCCTGTACCGTAATAGCCATTCTCTCCAATTTCCGTCTTGCTCTCGTTGAGAGAGCCAGCGAAATCCGCACTTGAAACATCCACATAGTGCATTCGATGACCAGCAATCGTCAGGTATTTCGACGTAAAGGGAAAATGCTTCAGTATTTCTGGTGGAAGCACAGTTTGACTACCAGACGGGAGTCCCCCTGCCTGGTATCCAGGCGATGGGGGTCCAGACAACTGCTTCCCTACCTCATTCTCAACTCGCATGACAGGTTTGTTCTTCCTCGTATGTGCTCACCGCACCAACAAGAGCCAGCTATTCGCGAGCTCCGCCTTCTACTACCACTCGATTCCAGTGAAGATCGAGTTTAGTCCACTCCCAAAACCGGTGAGGAGTATTTTCTCACCTTCCTTAATCCCCTTCTCTTCAATTCCGGTGAAGAATGCGGCGGGTAAGGAGGCCGACACGAGATTGCCATAACGCTGGAATGTTGTGAACTCTTTGGACATATCAAGAGTCATTTCCTCGTAAAAGGCCTTATTCACTTGCTTTCCAACCTGATGACAGAAGATGTGATCAATATCCTCGCGCTCCCAGTGGAAAGTATTCGAGAAGTCTTCCCACATGCGCCTCCCAAGCCGAGAGGCTTCCAGGATTAGGTCCCCTGATTCCGTGTACATAATTGGATTCAACCCATTTTCACGAGCAAGGTGAAAGTCTGCATTTCCTCGGCACAAATTGCTGTGCTGAGTTGCACTGCGCGAAGTACATCCTACGATTCGATGGTTGTACACACTGAGGTCCTGTCGACAGACTACTGCCGCTGCAGCACCACATCCAAGGGTAAAAGTAGGAAGAATCTTCAATACCTGTTCACGCGTCAGATCTTTGTTTGAGAGAAGGTGATTGATGCTCGCCTCAACCACGCAAGCGATATTCTCCGCAGTAACAACAAGCCCGGCATCGACTACCCCTTGCTCGATCATCATACCGACCATCTGAATGCCGTTAGAAAATCCGATACACGCGTTCGTGATATCAAAAGCTTGAACGGTCTCAGGCAACTCTAATTGCCGGTGAATAATCGTTGATGTTCCCGGTTCAAAGTAATCACGGGTAACCGAACAGTTGATGATGACACCAATTCTCTCTCTCGGCACAGTGGATTTCTCCAGCGCTTCCTGCGCAGCCGGAAGCGCAACTTCACTCGGAAGAACTCCGACATTCCACATCCGCCGAGTTTTTACTCCACTCAACTTCTCAAGTGTTCCGAAAGGAATTTTTAGACGCTCATAAAGTGGAGCGAGCCGATCTTCGATCTCGGCAGAGGACGCTTCGTACTCTGGCAACTGCAACGTGTAAGAATCGAGAGCAACACTCTTAAATCGCATAGCGAACATAAATTATCCTTTCTGTCGAATGGCTCCTACTCGAATAGAACGAACTATTCAGTTAAATCACTATATAGCTACATCACCATAGAGATACACTGTAGTGAGCTGCTGAGACATGAACTATGTCAGCGAAGGGCAAAGCCTATCATCCATCGACCAGGGGAACAATAAGCGCCCGAGAATCAAATAGGCCCTTGGTCACCTTCCATTGTGCCAAAGCCCGTTCAAGATTGTGCTGGGGATGGAGGACCGGGAAATACCGGTCTCCAGCGAGGAAATCCGCCAAAAACCTTGTGGAAAGATTAAAGCTTATGGTGCAACCGGCATCAGGGAGCAGCTCCCGTTCTCTCGTTGTAAGCGTGAGGCGCGACTCAAGAAAACCTTTTACAATAGCGAGGACCGTTGCATTGTCGACCCCGACCTTCTCGAGATTCGGCTCGTCCTCCCTCCCTACTGCAGAGGCGCTACGGATGAGATCCCCGATGTCATACAACACCGACCCCTTCATACAGAGGTCAATATCCACCAAGCAGAGAACTTCATCACTGTTTTCCCTGAAAAGAAAATTGTTAATCTTTGTGTCACCGTGGACGATCTGCTGCGGGATGCTCCCGGCACTCAGTGCGGCGCTCACCCGAGAAGTTTGTTCGAGCATTGAAGCGAACTCTCTCACTACTGGCTCGCCGATCTCTCTCCTCTCAGAATCCGCGGTGGCAAGAGCATGTTCCAACTGCTCCCACCTCACCACCGTATCTTGAAATCCTGGAGAATGATCTTGTAGCTCAGCTACCGGAAAATCTTTCAATAAAAATAAAAACTCTCCCGTAGCGCGTCCAAGCTGAAAAGCCTTTTCTACGTTCGGGCAAATGTCGTAAGAGATACTGTCCTCGACGAACTCATAGCTGCGCCAAAATTCACCATTACCCAACAGGTAGGGCTCCCCCGATTTCGTCTCAACAACAGAGAGGGATGCCGGAAAGGTATTCTCCGGATGACTTTTGATAAAGGAGGCAATCTTTGCGGTATTTTCAAGCATCCACTCGGTGCGTTCAAAAGCAGTGGTATTAATCCTTTGATGGATGTATCGCACTTCGCGAGAACTCCCAGCAATCTTCCTTACTCCGATATACGTCGAGTGAAGATGTCCTTGGTAAAGTCGCTCTGCCCGAGAAAGTTCACCTTCAAGTGCAAAATTGCCCCAAATTGCACCAAGTGAATCCAGCGCCTCTTTTGAAACAGGTTCAATACGCCTCAAGACTGCCTCCAGTAGCGCCCTCCTCAAAAGGGCCAGCTCGGATCAATAAGTACCGAGTTCACCTGTACATTAGTAAAGACATTGAAGGCTGTGCAACAGGATACAACACGAAGGTTCGGTGAATCGCTATCCCCCCCCCATCCCGCCGCCTCCTCAAGGCAGGCATACGCTTTGCACTCATCACCCAAAGATAACAAGGGGGCCATTTTAATGGCGATTCAAACCATCTACTGCGTAATATTTTCGTGCTGCGCTGCACTCCTTTTCCCATTCGGGATTTTAGCAGAAGCTCGCCCCTGTCCAGTTGAGTGGGTCCAGCAAGCCATTGATGCGACCAATATCTATCGAGTCGAACATGGTTCAGCTCCGCTCGAGTTACATTCTGGCCTTACGCAGGCCGCCGCGAATAGAGCCCATACTCTCACACAACGTGGGGAACTTTCTCACGAGGGCTGGCTCAATAGCGTGGCGGATTTCAGAGAGCCAGGAACCTCCTTCGCCGAAAACATCGCTTATGGCTATAGCAGCGGGCTGAAAACTTCTCGGATGTGGTACGGAAGCGTCCCCCATAAAGCCAATATGCTTGAGCCAAAATTCACCTCTACTGGAATTGGGTGTTTCCTTGACCACACTGGCATTCCCTGGTGGGCGCAGCTTTTTAAGAATTAAAAGAGGAACTCGTTCCACTCGCAATCGAAAATTTTTCCACGCCAGCTCTTGCCGAAGGCATCTTTAGCCGGTCAAAGATCCTCCATACATCCTCCCAAATTCAGAAAAAAAAATAAAAGATCACATACTTCTCGAATCTAAGACAGCGTCCCAAAAGTGGCACA
>JAGRAT010000205.1 GCA_020434495.1 Bdellovibrionales bacterium
GTCCAAGAAAGCCGAGGAGGAGCTCTTTCATTTACCGGGAAAGAGGTATTTCAAGAGATTTCAAAATTAGAGGAATCTCCCGATGGCTCATCACCCGCTCCAGCCGGAAACCCGCGCTCTCCCTTTCCCATGAACGGAAAAGGGAGGTAGTCTTTACCCCCATATGGGGACCATATCAGAAACCGATAATGTATTTTCCAATGCAATGGGTGAGAATACATCTGCTATCTTAGAAACATCTCGTGCGCTTGTTCCGAAGTTAGGAGTATTGTCCTCTCTTCTAATCCCGATAAAACTTTCATTCACTTACATCAGTGTCATCCCAACAATGATCCTCTTCGCCATCACCCTGCGTGATGAAGTTCTACGATGGTACAAAGCATATCGAAGCATATCCCTCCCCCTCATTGCATTTCTGTTTGTGCTCTTCTACTCCTCGCTTTTCGGGATCAACATTGGCAATAGCATGATCAACGCAGCCAAATTGTCATTCATGGTCGGGCTTATACCGCTCTACTTTTACCTGGGAACAAAAGGGAACTCGCAATCAATCCTCCTCCTTCTGACGGTAGGCTCCTTAGTTGCTTCAACCCACACCATTGTCGAAGGGGCCTATCCAAATGATATTGGCTCATTTAGTCACGGGCCCGTTTCTGAAGCTGGCCAACTCGGCATAGCCCTGTTCGTCTCCCTCGCTCTTCTTTTCTCTCTCCAAATCCACAGAAAGAAGGATCTCCTCATAGATATCCTTCAAAGTGGGACCGTTCCATTTTTCGCCTTCACCCTTTTGGGATTTGCATACAAGCTGTCTCTCAACGCCTGGGCGACTGGCATATTGACCACAGTCTGCGGAGCCTATCTTCTCGCGCACGCTACTCAGCTCTTCTTGTCTTTACGTGGCGAACCCACCGGGAAGAATGCGTACTCATTTCTCACTTCAACCGCCCTGCCACTTTTGGCTGCATCTCTCATCGTCAATTTAAAAAGAGGGCCGTGGATTGGTGTCACCACGGGACTGGCCATACTCCTCCTCATTACCAGACCAAAGCTTCTCCTCATTATTATCCCATTCGTAATCGGACTTATCTTCGGATTTGACCCAATTCGAGAGAGAGCTTTTAGCTCATTGGAACATTTTTTTATGGTAGGGGGTCGAAGTGAAATCTGGGCCCTTGGCGGGGAACTGCTCGCTCGATATCCACTGGGAATTGGGCTTGAAAATGCGCTCGTAATCAGAGATTTCTCATACGATATCCCCGCGAATCTTAATCATTTCCATAGCAATATAATAAACATAGCAGTTGAGCTCGGATGGCTCGGTATTGCTGCTTATCTCTGGTGGATGGGAAGCGTTTTTTACGAGGGACTGCGAGGCTCTAGCAGACAAACACGAGACCTAGTAACCATCACTCTCACCTGTGGCCTCATCTCTTGGCAAGTCGCTGGCCTTTTCGAGTACAACTTCGGAGACAGTGAGGTCTTTATCTTTGCAATGATGGTGATGGGAGTCCTGATCAGCAGATTGCCTGTCACTTCAAGCAATCCCAAAATCTGACTACTTTAGTCTCTTAATCAATGAGATGTCAGCCATTATCAGCTTTTCCATCCGGCTGACTTCTTTCTCGATAAGTTTTAACTCACGCGGATTGCTGCTGGATTTCACTATTCCAAGAAGCTGCTCAGGAAGTTTTCCATCTCTTGAGCGAATACTCTTCTTTTGCACCGAAACCTTATTGCTCGAATAGCTCTTATACAGCGCATCGCGCTTATTCCGTAGTTTAATGAGATTCTTCATCGAAGTTTGCACTTGATTTCGATAAGTATCGCTCACCATCATCTCGGTGGCACTAGCGGAAGAGGCAACGTTTGAGTAGGTATTGCTATTCAAAGATGCCCGAGTGGAGGAAGAGCTCTCCCGCGCCATCTGCAGAGCCGCAGAAGAGGCCCTTACCTGATCCTGCAACTTCTCAATTTCTCGTTGCTGTTGCGCAACCACCCCTCTACTGCGTTCAAGATCAGCCTCCCGCTGTTGAAGAACATCCTCAAGTGAAGCAACACGAAGGTTTGCCCGTTCTGTTTGCTTTTGAAGCTCACCGATCCCTTTTTCCTGCTCTCCGACTGCAGTCTTAAAGGACGAATACTGCTGGTCACAGCTCTGCTTATCCCGCCGCAAATTGATTAAAGAGCTTTGCGCCTCAGTGAGTTGGCGCTGCGCTCGAGTCCTTACCTCCGAAATAAAAATCTCGCACTCTCTCTCTCCGCAACGCGCAGCTGGCTGCGGTTGAGCGCCCCCAGAACTCGCTTCAATTGAAGATGATCCTTCTTGTCGAACGTTACCAAGTGGCTCGCCAGAAATGAGCTCCTTTTCTACGATCTGAGAAGACGATCCTCTTCTCGCTCGAGCACTCCCCAAACGGAGATCGTCAATCTCTGCAACAAGTCCGCGAATTCGTCGCTCTAAGGCTTCATTCGTTACTTCAAGTTCAGCGATGTAATCGACAATTTGATTTCCTTTCGGATCAGTTCTGTAAGCCTGACCACTTGGCAAACGCCCTCGAGAACCAGAGGAATCGGCGACTACAACAGCTGGAAAAACAACACTTTGAAGCACGAGCCCCGGAAAAATAAAAAAACTTGAGACGAAGAGAAGGGCCGTACGAAGGAGTGATAAGCGAAAAAAAGAAGGGCGAGGGATCATGAAAGCAGCTCTCCAAGGAAACTCTGTGGACAGCCTAACCTGGAAGGGATGGAAAATCACCTCTTCATTTTTACTCGAGAGATCAAGCCTGTAGAAGAACAGACCCCCAGCTTAACCCTGCTCCGACGACTGCAACAGCGATCTTTTGGCCTGGCTTAATCTCATCCCAGTGACTTGCAAGAGTAGCCGGAGCTCCAGCACCAGCTTGGTTTCCGATCTCTGTCACATTGTACCAATGATTCTCATCGGGAATATTTCGGTTATTCGTAATCTGTCCAAGCATTGTGCGATTGGCTTGATGACCAATAAAAATATCTTTGCTCCAGTCGAGGTCGTACTGTTGCTCGAGTCGCTTTACCAGCCGAACTGTCTGACGGACTGAAAAATCCCGAACGGCTCTCCCATCCTGATGAAAATGTCCAAAGGTATCCACGACTACAGCATCACACCGCGTTGGATCTGCCATGAAATGTGTATCAAGAACCTTTAACTTCCCTGGATGCTTCGCTGATACAACCCATGCGGCAGCTCCGTCCCCCCAAATCGCACTATCTGAGCGATCATTATAGTTAACATTCTGGGTAAGCACCGCAGCCGATACGCACAGTGCGTACTCCGGCAAATCGTCTGGCTCAAAGCTCTGAAGATAATCCATATGGAGAGCAAAAGCCGGACAGGCCGATATCACATCATACGCCTTTGCCTCGATACCGAGGGCCGCAGCGATTCTCTGCCCTTCAGAAGGAGCAACTTGCTCCGGGGTACAGCTATTACAGATAAGAAGACCGACATCAGACGCTAAAATCCCTGCTCTCTCTATCGCCTGCTTTGCCGCAGTGACCGCAAGCTCTGTGGTAGTCTGCGAAGCCACCTTATGCCCCTCTCGAGGGTCAGCATTACGAGTCTTGATAATATACTCTACTGGCAAAGTGGTCCGTCGCTTTTCGATTCCGATCTTATCGAGAATCCACTGTTCGGTGGTGCCGATATCAAGATTCTCGATAAAGGAGTTATCGATTTCTCCCTCCGGATGCGATATGCCCATTCCAAGAATTGAAAGCATCTTACTCCTCCCGTGAAAGAACAACGACACCAACAGACAACCCTACCCCGCACTGTAAGAGAACGATCTGCTCGGCATCGACGCTATCCTTTCCCTGCAATTGGGCCTCTTCCTCCAACCGAGCGAGGGAAAGCGCTGGTGCCGCGCCAAGAGTATTTCCAGTTTCCGACCAAAAAGACCGCCAGGAAGGTCCTTTCAGTGCCTCTCTTAATTTTAAATGACTTGGTGGAGTCAATTGTGACTCAAGATAAATAGCATCTCCAGAAATCAAGGTACGGCAGTCACTAACGAGCTTTTGCAACTGAGGAATAAAGACTTCTTCTTCGATAGAAGAATCGAACCGAAGAAACCCATAAAGATCAATGGTGAATCGCTGAGCCAATGACGGGAAAATTCTTGCCACTGCAGCATCGACACGATACCGCCCTCTCTCTTTTCCAACGACAGCTACCCCCGCGGCATCACCGAAAAGAAAACAGCACTCAGTTCCTTCTTCGAAAGGCAGGCGAGATGTTGAAATATGAGAGGAGACGGATAGAGTGTATTGAGGAACTTTCTCTGACTTCCAAGCACTAAGTGTCTCAAGATGAAGCGCAAGGTCAGCACCACCAGCGTTGACGTCAAAAGCGGGAATCTTAACCTGTAATGCCTTCCCCACCCTCTGCGACTCGACAGGAGTAGTTTCCAGAGGAGTGCTTCCAGCCCCAAATATCAGACCAAGCTCTTCTGCCGAAATCCCAGCCCGAGCGAGAGCAGCTCGAGAGGCTCGCTCGGCAAGTGAGGTTGGAGTCTCCGCAAGACCAGGTACAACCTGAAACGGGTCACTGTTCTTTGTTTCGCGTAAGTAATCGAGTTTGAGAGCCGTGTGTTGGGTAGGAACTGGAAACGACACCGCTGGCTTTGGCATACCATCCCAATCGGAGAGAAGGTTCTCCGGCTGCGCATATCCAACAGCTGATAAATAGATTGGCTTCATAGTACTCATGTTGCTCACCAAGAACATTACTCAACTCAACCAACCTAAAGGTGATTGCTTTTGATTGTTCTCGGCGGCCAGTATGTATACTGCACGCCAATCGAATTCCCGGATTCAGAGTGGCCAAAGCCAAATCGGCTTTGCGGTTTCCGGCGCACAGTATTTTTTCCTCCGGGGGATCCCATTCGCAAATGAATATTCAGGGCTTTCATTTGCGTCCGGCAAGTTTTCCCTTTGGGGGAGTTCCGGGTATTTTCAACACACCCCGCGTAAATTGTAAGCTTTTCAAGAAAGCTTTCAACTGTTCGGGCATTTTTTTCGAAAAGGGCGATTCCATGTTAGGCACAAGGCGTTTTTCTTTCTCATGGAAGATCAGCCTTATTGGTGCCATACTCATCCTTGGCGCGATACGACTCTCCTATTGGCAGTGGGAGAGATATCTCGCGAAGGAGGAATTCCTTAAAGAGCTTGATAGCCGGCTTGAACAGCCTGTTGTCCCAATTTCAGAGCTTATAGGGAAGAAGGCCGTCAACTGGGAGGAACTGCTTCACCGACGAGTCCTCGTTACCGGAACCTTCGACTTCGAACATGAGTTCATCAAACGAAACAGGAAGGATGATGTCGATGGGCCAGGAGTGCATGTCATTACCCCATTGAAAATAGATGGGAATGGTGAACATATTCTTGTCAATCGAGGCTACATTCCACTGTCGGTGAAATCACCCGAGGAGCGTCAGCAGTTTCAGCGAGGAGATGTTCACTCCTTTGTGGCCCTCATCAAACTTAGCGAAACGCCGAGATCTTTCCTTGCGCCAAACGATCCTCCGGCTGGAAGTGGCAGACCCTGGGTAGATGCTTGGCTACGCGTTAATATAGAAGAGATTCAAAAACAGATACCTTACAAGTTACTACCAATTCATCTGGAAGCGATCTCCGGAAGCTCCAAAGAGGAAGTAGAAGAAGCATTGGTGAAAAATTCAAATACTCGGAATGACATTTTTTACCTTGGTGAGAATCTCAATAAGGTAAGCACTGGTGAGCTCAATCCAACTCGAGCTTACCCCGTTCCGGCATTCAGCACCGTTGTTCCCTCAGCAACTCACCTGCTTTACGTTTTTGAATGGGCGTTTATGGGACTGCTTGTCGCTATCGTTTGTATCGGCCTTCAATTCCGAAGAGTCTCATCCCCGCTAAGCAAAACAAGAGCGGGCGAAGCAGACTAGCCAATCATGTGTACGAGTGTGTATAATAAATTATTCTTGTAAAAACTCATGTAGCGACAAGACCTTCCTATGACTTCAAATTATAAACGCATAAATGTCCTCATCCGACCAGAACAACATGAATGGGTTAACGAAGAGGGGCTTTCTCTCTCTGGACTCGTGCGCGATCTCCTCGACGACTGGTTCGGAGAGACGAAGATAACGTTGACGGTCAGTGCAAAAAC
>JAGRAT010000206.1 GCA_020434495.1 Bdellovibrionales bacterium
GTATCACCACTCCAATTTTCGTGAAATCGCGGATAGTTCTCCAATCCACCATTATATCCGCCAGCATCTTGGCCACCGACGCCCTCACTGCCGCCAGTACTATCCGTTCCAGCAAGAATAGCAGCATTGAAAGTGGTATTGCTCGCCACTCTATCATTCAGGTTGCTGTATTGATCGGTATCACGCCAAGCATTTCCACTTGAAGTGGTATCATTCCAGTTTACAGAGAGGGGATTGAATGAGTCCGTCAATATTGCAGCTGGAATCTTATTAACAGAGTTGTAGTGACCGGCCGTATATACAGCTTGAGGTGTTACCACTGTAAGCCCCCTTACCGTAGGAGCTCCCCCGATATTTGACTGCAACTGCGCTGCGTTTCTTAAGCGCACTCCGTACTGATTGTCCATATCATTCGAGACAGGCCCATCAACGGTAAAATGAAATACGAGTCCTCCTTCAGTGTCATCATCGAGCTGTCGCCCCCCGAGGATATGTCCCGGTCCACCACTGTTATTCACCGAGTAGATGCAGTTGAAGAGCGCCTGCATATCGACTTCCAGCATGCGAATATTGTACCCCTCTCGGTTATTTCTGAAGGAACTTGTGGTTCCAATGGGGCGTCCACTCACAGATCCTGAACAGTTATGAAGAGCAGTCGTCGCTGCGACGTCCACTGCGTTAGCGGTGGTGCGAACCTCTACTCCTGTTACTGAGTTCGAAGTGATAGGGTTTCTTGAATTATCAACTCGAAGAGCCAACCGGAGGTCAGCGAGATCAAAATATTGCGCACCTGGAGTGGCATCGAACACCTCTGGACTTGGAACTTCAACTGTGGGCACCCCGATATCGATAGCTCCCTCCCAAGCACCGACATCACCTTGAACCCGTTCATAGCGAGTGCCACATGTTGAGAAATTACTAAGCGCTCCTGAAAGCTTCTGCTGAGCTCCCGTTGTTCCGCCGTGACAAGCACTCTGATGCTTGAGACCCTGGAACATTCGACCAGCAATGGTGATATCGCCATACACTGCTAAGGGACCGTGGTCGGGGTCGCTATAAAAATCCCCATTCGTATGGATAGGTCCGTTTAGTGTCATTTGTGGACCGTTATTAATCTCTAGATCCTTATCGTAGAAAGCAACGAACTGGAACATCGGGACTAAGCGGCTTTTGAAGCGAAGTTCCAAAACTGCTTCCTTTTTGCCCTTTATGTTTCTCGCTTCAGAGATGACGGTATAGCGATACTCTTGCATATCGAGGCCTTCATAGCGGTCTCCTGGCGGAACTGGCTGATTGTATGGGTTGTCATCGTCTTCTGTAACATAGGTGACAATGCTTCGGTTATTTAGCTCATAAGTAGCACAGGCAAAATCACCCGAGCCAACGTTTGTCCCTTCGCAGATAGGCTGAGCCGTATCGACTTCCACACCTGAAGGTCTATTGTATCCGAGAAAAACTGCTCGAATCTGCTCCGCACGCAAATTCAGTCCCGCCTCAGCAGAATAAAAGCCTGTAGTCGTGTCTTTTGAATGCTTTGTCGATGCCAGCTCTAAGGAAGTGATGGTGAAGTACACCCCAAGCAACGCGAGAAGCGAGCCAAGTAAAAGATACACTGTAATGAGGGCAAACCCTCGTTCCTCTCTCATATCCAACCTCAACCAGACAAAACATTTCTTGGGAAAAAACTTCCTCGTAAGCTTCTTGAAATTATTCGGCCGCCTGAGGATTCCTCTCCTGTTAAGGTAATGTTCAAAACGGCAATTTCACCCCAATCATCTCCCGAGGTGAAAGCGCTCTGAACTCCCCCATCTTTTCGCTCTACCGAAACATCGAATCCAGTCAGTTGATTCGCAACATTTATTGGATGAGCAGTGTCACCGTCGATCACCATCTGCAGAGTGTCGCCATTAAGGGAGAACTCCCACTCTTCAATTACATAGGCGTATGAGAGAAGCGCATCATAACTATTGGTCCAAACTCCACTGCTGGGAGTGATGAACATTGTAGTAGTGTTATCTGTTTCAGCTGTCCACTCGAACCATTCGCCCCAATGATGATTTCTCGAGTAGAGATACCCAAGCCCCGTTCCCCCTCGAGCTATTCGAGAGTTGGCCCACGACAAGAGCACTTCTCCCTTGTTCGTGTAAGAACAATCCGGCTCTGAGCTACTCGTATCAGCGAAGATGATTGGGTAAGTCGTACTCGCAGCGACACCAGCACAAGCCGAGAGATTTTCATCAAGCACACTTCTACGGATGGTGAGCACATCAGAGTTTCCGTTGTCCGCTACGAGAACCGCTGGGAAGAATCCAGGAAGATTCTCCCCTGAAAGCCGAACGTTCATGCCGAGAATATCAAGGGTACTCCGCAGATTTTGATTGAGTGATGTCCGCTCAATATCATAACGAACCATCCTATGAGTGCCTTGAAAGTTCGCTATTGCAACAGCACCAACCACGAGAGCAAGTCCCATCGATACTATGAGCTCAAGGATGGTATATCCTGCGGTAGTGCTACTCTTCATATTCTTATTCAAGCCTCGTGTATACCGTTTCAACCTCATACACCTGCTCTGCTCTATAGTTCACACGAACGGTGATATGACGGGTTTCAGCAGCGCAAAATGCGACCTCTTCACAGTACGAAACTGTTACTGCGTACAAGCGAGAACCGATTGAGACATTCTGCTCTGAATCACTCCCAGAACTCGGCATACTCGCTGGATCCTCTATTCGCAGTTTGTCGAGCACTACCTGGGCGGCCTGATATGACCCACTTCGTACTTCAGAGAAGGTATTGAACCGCACGTGATCAAGGAATGCTGGAAATAGCGCGCTCATAGTGAGCGCGAAGAGTGACAGGGCAAAAATCACCTCCATCAGGGTAAAGCCATTGACGTTCTGAAGTTCCCTCTCCCCTATCATTGAATTCGGATTGCACCTCCAAGGAGAACTTCAACGGTGTTCTGAGAAGAATAGATATCTACTACTGGAATGATAACGTTCGAATCGGGAAATCCTCTCGAGTTAAAGCAGATAGTCCACGAGATACTCGTAAGCGATGCCTTCTCAAGTTGCAACGTCAATTCAGGATCCGGTGTTTGTACGGCAGAGCAGGTACTCCCGTAAGTAGCGACGATTGTTTCGGTGTTAGTCGCTGTCAAAGTGTATGCGGAGGTTGTCGCTAAGGCTCGAGCACG
The DNA here is from genome assembly GCA_020434495.1 of Bdellovibrionales bacterium. Lineage (GTDB taxonomy): Bacteria > Bdellovibrionota_C > UBA2361 > UBA2361 > RFPC01 > RFPC01. Next base: position 3,200 of record JAGRAT010000206.1, read on the forward strand.
AGCTTGCTTTAGATAGGTACTGATATTGCTTGCAGCACTTAGTGATGGATTCGACATCTCGACAAAGTTCACCGTTGCGATCCCACTGAGGATCCCAGCCAAGCTCATGGCAACAAGGAGTTCAATCAGGGTGTACCCACCTATCGATTTCATCGGAAAACTTCTCAGAGGTTATTGGAACAGCTATACAAATTACGTACCAATGAGTTTGAGATGGGCCAATCTAGGATACTCTGCAAATACAATGGGTTGGCGGTGTACTTACCTCGTCTTAACCCTTTCGTTGGGTAACAGAGTTCCAAACCATGAAATCAGTTCAGGGACTCAACTCACGACTAGCGCTTCCTCCGAAATAAAAAGCTCTTCTTCAGAACGATCATTTTGAAGGAGAGTAATAAAATTTTTTAACTCCGATCTCTCTATAGAATTATTCGTAAGGAGAGCGAATTGGACGGAGTCATTTTTTCTGACAAAGGGAGAGGAGCGAATCCGCGTATAGATGGAATGACACCTGCTCCTATTGTCGGCCCTGAACCATCTTCCACTGCCATTTCGTTTCTCTCCCTTGAACAGCTAAGCAGTATCACCCGTCTTCCTGCTGGGCATAGACGAATTGAACAGGAGCTTGCAGCTGCGGTAGAGAAAGACCGAGCAAGACAAGCTTCACCATCGCCTCAAAAAGCTACTCAAGCAACGGCAAAGGAGCCTCCACCACCTCGTTCTTCCGGATGGCAGAGTGTTAAGCAGTTTCTTCTTGGAACGATCAGCCCAATTACTTCGATCTTTCGAACTCCAAAAAATCTTGTAGTAGGAGCTGCTACTATAGCGACGCTCTCAACAGTCTCAGCCATATCCGGTGGAGCTGCTGTTCCATATATCTTAAGCGCAGGGGGATTGCTCGGGGGATTTCAATTATGGAAATACACTCAAGAACGATCCAAAGCGCGAGATGACGGTGAAAAGGCGAAAAGCTACTACCGACTTGGAGAAGCATTCTCAACCCTTCTCATAACCGCCCTGGGAGTGCTCGGGCAGGTGGCAGAAACGAGAAGCTCTCCCTCTGCTTCATCGGAAACAGTAGTACGCGCAACACAGGCAGCAGTAGGAGCAACAAACGAAGTGAAACCTCTGACCGCTCGGGTCGCTTCAGTTGCAAAAGAGGTCGCTGCTATTACGGAGGAAGCAAGTCCAGGCGGGGATGCCCTACAAGAATTTGCAAAAACTGTGAGCGATCTTGGAGTACCGAGCCTCGACAACGTAAGGGACGTTCAATCAACTATAATTGGAAAGCAGCTTAGTTACCTAGAGTCTCAGAAATCAGCATGGGAGAGTTGGGGGAAGTTTTTTTCTTTAGTAGGGGAAAAAGCTCAAGAGTTTTTCCCTTTTCTAAAGCGCTCCTAAGGAAAAAATCCTAACGGACATTTTTACCGGGGAGCGTTTTAAAGAGCTGAACTTCCCAGCCAGAAAGCGGCGCTGAGGGAAAAACTCCAACGAGTTCAAAGTGCGCAAGGTCCACCTCTTTTGGTGTCTCGTAAGGATTCCCAATGGAGAGAAACCACTTTGGCTCTGCGGCTTCTGATTCTTTCATTTGGACCCACTCCGGCAATCCATCGTTTTGTCCCTTTAGCACCGCAAGTCCAGAGGAAAGATTCTCGGAGTAGTGTTTAAGGAGGGCCTGATGGCGAAAAGGACGGTCAGAAACAATAGCACCTCGATCATCAGCGAGCAGCTGCACTATTTTCTCGTATCCACCCCTTCCATAGACACAGAGGGTAAAATTGTTCGCTGCGTTACCACCGATAAAAAGCATAAGAACGAAAATAACTCCCCTTACCATTTGCGGCTGCTGTGATTCAAATACTAAGGCCATTCTCCTCGCAACACAGAGGTAAGCGACAAATAGCGCTGGCAGAAAATGCCGAGCATAGGTGTATCCAGGCTGATACACGAGCCAAGTGGCAATCGGGAGCATGAAAATTCCCGCGGCAAAAAAGAGCGCCTGCTCATCTTTTTTTCTTACGCTAAGGAAAACAAGAAATAACAGAGAGATCGCCACAATCGGTGCCACGATAAAGGCAAAGACCCCTTGGAGAGTCGCACCCACTGCTGGTCCGCCAAAGCCGACACTAAAGATATTTATAATTGCAAGCAGTTCATTTCCGATATCTCCGCTCGCCTGAGCAAGCTTAGAGATGAATGTGAACCAGAGTACACCAACGAGAACCACTGGAAAAATTCCAGCGATAGTAGCACGCATAAATCCGACTCTAGGAATGAGGCCTATTAAGACAGCAGCAATAAATGTTAACGCCGACAGATGACTAAGAGCAGCAAGGAGTACTGCTATCGAAAACACTGCGATCCTTCGAACTGAGAACTCCTGAACCAAGTTCTCTCCGGTGTCGTAAACCAGCCAGAGAAATAGGAGAAGCGGACTATACCCCCTTGCTTCTGTTCCGTAGAGGACAAAGAGATACGAAGTCGAAACGAGGACGAGCAATACAGCATGAAAGGTACTACCCGCCATGGTACGTCTGCCCAGCAAAACGAGCAGAGTGAAGGAACACAGGAAAGAGAATGCTCTTAACAAAACGGCTGAGGAGTGATCTCGCACCAAATAGAGCCAGAAGCTCTGTAGGAAATGATTATTCTCACTGAAGTAATCAGTAAAAATGGAAGAGAAGGACGGCATCGACCGTATCCAGTCAAGCGCCCACAACTCATCAAGCCACAAGGGCTCCAGGCAACCAAATACTCGAACTACAATACCGTAGATTACGAGGATCAAGAGCGCTGGAAGCTTTAATGAATTCAGGTTTTGGAGAGAAATCACAGAAAGAATCTACACCAGACCCTGAGTTACACCTAGGGACTATCCAACCGGCAAAGGCTGAACGATCCCGAACGTGTCGTTGGTACTCAATCAGGCACAGTAACCGTTTAGAGTTTGTTCGTTGTCGAGGAAGGGGGTATCTGACTGAGCG
>JAGRAT010000207.1 GCA_020434495.1 Bdellovibrionales bacterium
TTGATTTTTTGAAGCTACAGCGAGCTCTTGAAGACCGATTGTGGAACGTTGAGAGAAAAAATCTCAGATTCTTGTCTCGCCAATTTCTCAGCATTGCCAGAGTCCTACAGCTTGCCCTCTCCCGCATCGAGCAACACCAGCTGATGCTGCGCGCCTCGGCACTCACCCTTTTTTCGCTGCTCGCTCTCGTTCCCGTGCTCGCGACCCTTTTTGGAATCGCCAAGGGATTTGGACTTGCAGAACTAGTTGAAAAGGAGATTCGCGAAGCCTTTGCCACCCAAGAGCAGGTAATGAACCTGCTCGTTGAGTTTTCAAAACGCTCCCTCGAACAAGCTCAAGGTGGAATTATCGCAGGAATTGGAATTGCTATCCTTCTTTGGACTGTGGTGCGAATGGTTGGAAACGTTGAGGCAGCATTCAACGCTATATGGGGAATCGTAAAATCTCGCTCTCTGTTGCGAAAGTTCACTGACTATCTCTTCTTAGTTGTACTCTTACCAGTCATGCTCGTTATTTCGAGTAGCGCGACGGTAATTCTCACCTCTGGGGTTAGAGAAGCTCTACTGAATGTAGGACTCCCTCCCGACACTGTTGCTTTAATCCTCGTTTCTGCGAAGTTACTTCCAGCGCTCTTACTAGGAGCAGGGTTTGCATTTCTTTATGCGTTTCTCCCGAACGCTCGCGTAAGCCCTCTTGCAGCCGCTGTTGGAGGATTATCAACTGGAGTGCTGTTTTTGCTTTCCCAGTGGCTTTACCTGCAACTTCAGTTTGCACTCTCTTCATATGGCGCAATTTACGGAAGCTTTGCCGCCTTGCCGCTTTTTCTCATTTGGCTCCAAGCAGCGTGGACACTCATTCTTTTTGGAGCAGAGCTCTCCCGGGCTTTCGAGCTTCGCGACGAATATGAGTTCGAGTCGAAAGCCCAAGAGCTTAGCATCAGTGCGCTGTTTGAATCCGCCGCCAGGGTGGCCGAGGCCCTCCAAACTCGCCTGAAAAACGGAGAAGCGCTTCCGAATAGTGAAGAGTTGGCAAAAGATGTTTCGTTGCCTAAGCGCATCATCCGGACAACCTGTCAGGAGCTCACTCAGGCTGGGGTGCTCACACAGACCGACGAGGGACTTTGGGTTCCAATTGTTTCCACCGATCGATTGTGTGGAGAATCGGTTGTCGAAATTCTCAAGCACGCTGGTGAGTCGCTTCCTTAAGGAGAAAATGCATGTCACACGTAACCCATAAACTATCAGGTCCTGTAGAGGGCGCTCTCGCAGGCGGGGGAGATCCCGCCACTTCTCCCCTCTACGTCTTTGGACCATTTCTTCGACTCCTCGTAGTTGGCGGAGTTGCCTCAATCTGCTTCGGGGCTGCGGTATGGCTCGCGGTGCTCACCGTTGTAACAGTTTCTGCCATGTATCGCCTGGTGATGCAGTGGATCACCGATGGGAGTGGTGGAAGTGGCCTTAATGAAGAGGAGTTTGGAGGCTGGGCGGTTAAGATAAATGCGGCCATTACTGTTATCGAATATACTCTCACCTTTTTAGTCAGTATTGCAGCTCTTGTTACGTTCGTGGCCGATCGGTTCCCCGGTCTAGACGAACACATCTTCGGATTCTCCTACCGTACTCATTTGGCGGTAGTCTTCAGCATCCTCGTTGGCGTCGCGGTAAATATGGGACCAAAGGTAGCTGCGAGGACGTTTGGCCCGGCCACTGCTGCTATTCTTGCTCTACTTTGGGCGATGATCTTCGCCACCATTTGGAAGTTCGGGCTGCACCTTCCTCCTCTGAAATGGGAAGCTTTCGCTCCGGAGAACCTGCATTTTACGCTGGGAGGATACGCTCGGATTCTCGCTCTCATGACCGGGATAGAAATCTTTGCCAATCTCGTTGCCGCATATGAAGGCCCAGCACGAGTCCGCTCTCGGCAGGCATTCGGAAGTTTACTCATTATCATGGGAACAACATCTCTTACGATGTTGGTCGTTGGTCCTGCGATTATGCAAGTCTCAAACCCACTCGATACTAACGTATCGGTCTTTACGCAAACGATGGATGCAATCCTACCGAAACCGTTACCCTATATAGGTTCACTTATCGGCATAGCAGTACTTCTCTCCGCTGCAGCAGCCAGCGCTCAGGGGATCCAAAACCTCTCTTTGGGACTTCGCTACCGGCACTACATTCCAGCTTGGTTTGGACAACGAAATAGATTTGAGGTAGCGGCCAATCCCGTTTGGCTTCAAGTCGCTATTTGCGCGGTATGCTTCCTTTTCATTGGGACTCATGAAGAGACATATCTCGCTCTTTACGCCGCGGGAGTCTTTATCCTCCTTAGCTTGACCGGATGGGCAGCCGTGAAAAGGCTCCTCCGAGAGCTTCGCGGAGGGATGTCGATTGGCAAAGTGAGCTCTCTTGCAGGAGTAATCGTTGCTGCTCTCCTTACATCTGTTGCCACAATTATTATCTTCGAAGAACGGTTTACAGAGGGGGCCTGGATGTACCTGGTCCTCGTTCCGCTCTTTTATTTCCTCTTTGGTGGCATCCGAAATCGACTCGGGAGTCCTGGCAGCGTTGAAGACAGATTGGGAATGCTCCTTTCCTCAAGTACGTTGCCTCAGCAGAAAAGCGAGACGTATGCAGCCGGAATATCTTTTGCAAACATTCTCGTCCCACTGGATCAATCTCCAACTGCGGAGCTTGCACTTGCTGGAGCACAGACAATTGCAAGAAATTACGAAGGTACAATTCACGTGCTTACTGCTGTGGATCGAAAAGATGGGAAGAAAGATACGTCAGCGCAGCTTGAACCGATCTACCAAGACTCCGCCATTGAGTATCTTGACGATGTGGTGGCTGACTTAAGCGCAGCTCGCTACAAAACCGCTACCTATATTGTAGAAGATGAGCCGGCAAAAGCGATTGTGGAACGTTCAAAGCAAGGAGATATTGATCTTATCTGTTTGACGACACACGGTAGAACATTAGTCAGCCGCCTGGTTGTTTCAGACGTAACAACTCGGGTAATTTATGAGACGACTCCGCCACTGCTTATCATTCGGCCGACAGATAGCTGGAGGAGCACTCGTACGACTTTTCGCAGAATCCTCGTTCCACTGGATGGCTCAGAAATAGCCGAACAGATCCTCCCTTATGTCCATGAAATCGCCTATAAGTTTAACAGTGAAGTGACACTCTTCTCTTCCGCTGAAGGATCAGAATCCGATGATTTCAGTGAGAAGATTGACATATACCTGAAACAAAAAGCCGACGATCTAGATCTCAAGGGAATGACGGTGAATACGGTGGTGCGCTCGACCGCTCCAGCACAAACTATCCTTTCTGTTTCCAAGGAGCTCAATTCCGATCTCATTATGATGGTCAGTCACGGTCGTGGGGGAATTGAGAGAAAAGAGCATGTAAAAGTAGGAAGTGTTACTGAGCGAATACTACAGGAGACAACCTGTCCGATATTTCTGACATCAGCGCGGTAGTATCGGAGTTTAGCATTGGTACCGACCCTACTCGGGCTCGGATTCAATAGCTCGGAGGTACTCTCCAAGTATTCGTATGGAGCTATGAGGGAGATCGATAAAGGCTGCTCCCTTTTTTAGCGCATCTGCCTGGACACGGTAGTAATCGGAGTGGGAACAGGTTTGCGAAATCCAGAGGATGGCATCCGTATCCGTTAACTGCGGGTTCGCACTCTTCTCCCGTGATTCGCGGTCATAAAAAACCACCTCAACTTTTTCTGCTTCTGCAGCAATGCGACCTCGCTTAGGAGTTTTAAATACCCCGCCCCAGACAATGACCCGTTCTATCCCCTTAAGAGCATATACGGCACGAGGAATCTCAACATCGACCTGTGTCATCTCTGCCGGGGCATTGATCGCAGCAGCTCGGGTCAATACTCGGTCAATTGGAGAGAGACTGTCGATGCTTGGCGAAGAGTGAGAAGAGAGGTCTGGCAGTATCTCTCTTAACCTAGTGTAGACGTTTCCCTGTTCTTCCAACAAGAGTTCATGGAATTTCGTATTAAACGAGCTATCTTCAATCTGAGAAATGTAGCTTTTTCTGAGCACCTTACTGGAAAGAACAATTCCGAAGGTTCGATTATCGTGAAACCTCTCAACGTCGTGGCAGAATCCACGAATAACCGCGGGACGGTTTGTCCGAAGCACTTCTCGCAGCGCGGGTTCAAGTTCATCGCCGAGGGATTCTCGTGCTGCGACGACTTGAGCTGCGAGTTCTTCCCCGTCAGCCCACTGAGAGATTCGGGTCAGTCGTCTTTCAAACCAACTTTCACGTTGAGCGACCTGCGCGCCCAAAACGAGAGCCTTCTCATTACATTCATTCTTCGGTGCGTGAAGTGCTATTACGGCAGAGATAATTTTCTGCGTCGGTTGCTCTAGGGAGATTTTCTCAAGCGCTATCTGCTCGCTCCCTACTACAAGCTGCACGACCCTGTGAAGCTCTCCAGGCTTAAGCGCGATCTCCTTCTCGCAAATAGCAAGAGCAATTTTCTCAAGGAGGTGCACTTTAGGACTATTCCCCTCCTGCTCGAGTTGAGCAAGCGAACGAATAAGCTCTCTACCGTCTACAATCTCAAGCGCAAAGCGATTGAGGTTGTTCGTGCGACCGTTGGAAAAATTATCAGGTTGCACCTGAATGAGGGCTGCCGCATTAGCGATCTGATAGTTTTTCTCGAATGCACCGAGTCGCGCTTTGAGAACTTCGCGTTCGTCAGCAGAGCTAGTGAAGTAATCAAGCGCAAATTCAGCGAATCGTTCAGCCGAAGGAAGGTGCTTTCTGAACTTCGCGTAAACTTTGACAATTTCTGGATCCTCAGAGAGAAGGTCAAAGAGATCGGCTTTTAGCTCATCTTCGACCCCAGTGAGGAGATCCACAACATCACCTTGTCGAACACCTGCGGTTTTGATTCGACGTAGGCCTGCAGCGAGATCAAGTAGGTGATCAACCGGAGCCTCTCCAGTAAGTGGGATAGCGTCAAATATCTTCCTGTCCGCGGGCTTTTTCAATTCGGCGAGGGCTGCAAGCACTTCTGGTTCTGCGAACTGACCAAATGTGCGCTCAAAACTCGAATGGGAAAACACCAGCGCGGGGTTTTTCTCTAGAGTTGATTGTTTGCGGGCGTATACCGAATCCCCCATCATCGCCTTCTTGAATCCGGGAGAGGCTGTCGCCAAGAAGTCGTAAGCTTCCTGTCGGAGCACTAAATCAAGCAAGAAATCTGGTGTGGTCACACCACCAACTTTCTGTGCCTCACCAAGGAAGGTCATCAACTTCCTTGATATATCGATGAGATTGTCGGGATTCTCTGTGAGGAATTCACCAACATGATAAACGTAATAATCGCCAACTCTATGCAGGTGGTCATCCAGTGAGGAATTATCATCTTCTGATTTCGGAACGAAGGGTGAATAAGTGACTTTAAGTTTTCCCTCCGATTCCGTCTCTTCCTCGAAGTTGGCGACAACAACATGTTTAATGCCGATATCCGCAAGAGTCTTGTCAAGAACATCGAAGCCCTCCTCTTTCATCCGTACAGCAAGAGCATCTTCATGAAACTTCTTTGAGGCGGATTCGTATTCCCTTAACCGAGTCTCCAGCAGATCAAAGTTCTTCTTCGAGAAATCTCTGCTCTTAAGAATGCGAGTGAGAGGGATGTTCACCTCCCACCTGGCGTCTTCGACAGCGAGGCAGCGCGTAATTAGAGTACGCGCTGCTTCTTCTGTCGTTTTTAGGTATTCACAGAGTATTGTTACTGAAATTCTTCGCTCTAGCCGATCATTAAAAAGCGGATGCGAGGAAGAGCCATCGTCCAAACTCAGTTTTCCCAGACCACTGAATAGACCCGAGGAACTTGGCAAACGAATCCCTGTCTCACCAAGGGTAGGCGGTACTTTCGAGTCTCCAGGAAGAGAATATTGTGATGAATCATTTGGTTGTTGAGAGGCCACTACCGAACCGCCCTTTCTGGCTGAGAAACATACCCGACGAAAAGGGTGGCACCATGGCCATTCTTAGTCAAAATGCCGCGAATTCGAGGCTCGGTCTGCTCAAGCAATGGATTGCCACGAATAGGAGAGTCCTACATCGTCACTACACAGTCACATCAGGGAAATTATCCATAATCCGCTCACATCGGACCTTTTCGATCCGGGATC
>JAGRAT010000208.1 GCA_020434495.1 Bdellovibrionales bacterium
GACGGGATGGCATCCCATGGGTTTCGAATGACGTGAATAATGTGTTCGAAGTAATAGCGAGCAGAGAAGGCATCCGATTGGAAGTTCCCATATGGATACACGTCGTCCACCGCTACCATCCAAGATGAGATCCCATTGTATCCCATGTATTCATGGCCGACTTCATAGCGCATCGCCTTTAATACTTCTGATATGAATCCTGTGCCGCACCTTGGGTGTCCGATACAGAGAAATTCCTTGTATTCAACACGTTTGATATGCTCTTTCTCTCGAACTCTATCTGATTCGTCTATTCCTTTCGGATGGATGGTGGAGTGAAACTTCGCCTTTGGTCCGGTCGAGAGATCGTACACGGGGCTCGGTTTCATTATGAAATTCTGACACTCAGCGGTGGAGGCAACAATCTCATGGATAAACGTATCAGATGTGTACTCTATTCGTTTTAGAGATTGCACCAGGAGCTCTGCCATCTCTCGGTTAAGAAAAAAACATGGATTACACATCGCGATTTCATGCGAAAGGTAGGGAGGATGGGTTCTTTCATGATCGCTTCCCCACGTTTTTCCGATGCCAATGAGGAGCGGCTTATCTACGTGAATATCATATTGTTCGAACGTTTTGTGTGAGAGGAGGGCCTGAAAAATGCTCTGCGCTCTATCGGTGAAGGCGATATCGTCTTCGCAAACGAGAAAGAACTTGTCATCTGACTTTAATATGGTTTTTAAGACCGTGAGGTACGAGCACCAATTGGCGATCTGTGGCGGAATGAGAATATTGTTATCGCAAGCACATCGATTCTTCTTGCATCGAAAGCAGGGAGGAAATTTCAATACCATATCGCTTTCGAAAAGTTCTTTGACTAGTGGAGAATCTGGAGTAAGAGCTTCTATCACTTCGTAGTTTCTAAGACCAAAGCGCTCTACTTCCTGGATGATGTGTTCTCGACGAGAGTCCTCGGAAGGTAAATTTATGATATAGGTTTTGTCGATTGGGAGTGAGAGCGAAGTGCTTACGGTGAGAGGAGAATCGAGATTCTGCTTGAGGCGAGAACTAAAGAGTTGGGCTGCATAATCGTAGAGCAGTTTGTCAGGTTGGATGGACTTTTCAAGAATATCCTCAATCTCAGCTGTCAGCTCCTCTTCCTCCACTTTTTCGAAATATTCAAGCTCAGCAAGCGTTCTTCGTTCGAGTAGAGTAGGCACTGCTTCTGGGACGGGCAGTCGGAGGATGCTAAAGATAATCTCAATGGATTCGCTCATTCTCTCTAAAAGACCAAATGCAGCGAAGGCGCTTAGATTCTCCTTCGCCTGTGCTATCCGATCATCCAAGCTTAAGTTATTAGAAGAGAGATTCCGAACCATGCAACTTCCTAACTCCGAGCCCATCTTTTGGAGGAAGGGAAGGAGATTGAGGGATTTTGCTTCGTCAAATGGATGCGGGGCGATGGAGAACCGCTTAGGTTCCGAGTAAATGTAGCTCCATTTGTGGGCACGCGCGAAATAGTAGTCGGAGAGCAAGCGGGAACGAGGCTCGCGCAACATCGTAATGATCTGTTTGGGATCTGCAACTACGGAAAGGGTGTCGATATGGAAGTGACCTGAGAAAAAACAAAAACGATTCAACTCTTCTGGAGGATAGTCGAGTAGTTGGTTGTATCGGATGGGAGCAACCTTTTCCTTGGGAAAAACACTCTAACAAAAGCGAGTGGAGCGAGCTTCCTCCCGTTTTAGGAATATGGAGCAGCACCACGCTTGAGGATGACTGTTCTTTGAGGTTTTGAGAGCGAAGCTGTCGCGCCTGTTCCCACAAGAGAGAGGAGCTCTCATTGCCGTCGTAGCTTGTGGAATTCTTGGAGCGCTCGCCTTTCTTAAAGCAGATAAATAGAGAATTCGAGAAACACGTTGAAAATGAACTTTTTAACTGCTCCAAAAATTGGAGTGAAAAAAACTCAAGCTGTTTTTTGGGGAGGACAACCCAATCATATGCTTCAGCTGAATGATGTAGTGTATAAAGCGAATCAACCTCAGCAAATTCTGATACAAACTCCCGAGGAGCGAGTAAACGCTCTCCATCGTGAACGTGGCACTTTAAATACTCGTGAGTGGCCTTCCAGTAGTGATCGCTAAAAGGAAACATTTACTCGCTCACTCATAGATATCTTCACCGGCAACTTTGAGCCTGGCTCCAATCACGCCTTCCAGTTCATCGCATAAAAGTATGCTATACATCCCAGATTCTCGACTTAAACCAATCAAGGAGATTCGTCTTTAGCTCGGAACTCGCCTCACTCGAATTGCTGGTCGCCCGTTGATTCCTTGCCCGCTCTCGATATTCATATAACAGATCTGTTTGCTGGTCTTGCAAATTAGAAAAGTATTCCAGGCATTCGCTAAGGACCGCGTCAGCTTCGGAAAACTCTCCTTGATAGAGACGTCCAAGCCCTAAAAAGAAATAGAGTGATGGCTGACGGAAGGGATTATGATCTTTAGCTTTGGTAAGTGCTTGCATCGCCTCTGTCAGTCGACCGAGGCGAAGGAGAATCACTCCTCGAACGAGTAGGGCGTCTGAGCGCTCTAATCGTTCAACGGGAAGATGCCCAAGGACACCAAGCAGCCCTTCAGGCTCTTCAATATTTAAAGCACATGCCCGAAAGATTCTCTTGATGACATCTCGAAGCATCATCTCGGTGGCTGCTTCGCGTCGATTGTCCTGATTCGTTTGCAGAGCGACTTCTAACAAAGATAAAAATGCTTCTCTCGCAGTGTCATCGGCAAGTGAAGGCGTTTGGATTGGGGACTTGAGACTCATCTCGATACATTTTCGAATGTGCTCGGGGTTCGCAGGGTCACAGAGAGTTCCAGCATCGTCCGAGGCGTCGATCAGTTGCCGCCGGTTCGAGAGAATGACTCTGTCAAATTTCTCAGAGAGCACTTGGTAGAGGTTATTGAGGGGCTCATACCAATTGGGCGCTACGATAGTCTCGTAGCTTTTGTGGAGGTTCATAAGCTGCCCCAATGAGTCTACCGTTATAAAGCGAGTGGTGCCCTGGCGCTGAAACGCACGACACAAATGTTCGTACTTTGGATCGGAGCCCGGTAAAATCGCGAAGGTTACGGTAAGCGCACTGTTTCTCAATGCTTCCAAGAGCATAAGCTGATTGCTGGATGGTGTCAGAGGACCTACTTGAAGGAGTGGTAGCTTATCTTCGGGAGGCGAAGATGCTGCTTGCGAAGGCTCGAGAACCGGTAACAAGCCAATATGTTGCATCGAAACATATTCCAGCATCCCTTCAGTGCCCATAGTCTCTTGAAGGGCTAATTTCTCAGCCTTATTTGATGCAATCACACGAGCGGCATGCCTTAACGCAAAACAATTCTCGATAGGAACCAGTGAAGCATCCATGTCTGTTCTGAGTTGTTGCAGTGCTGAATGCAAAAGAGGAGAGTGTTCTTGGACTCCATGCTGTTCAAAGAGCTGAAAGACTTTGCGTTCCATGATGCAATCGCTGTGGACAGCGCTTAGAAGTGGAATATAAACAAACGGAACGCCCATGCTTGCAGCCTGAAGAGCGTGATCCTCAGAAAAAGGTGAGCCAATAATAACGGCGAGGTCGATGTTGACGAGGCTCATAGGATCGTGGCTGCAGGAGACTCTCGCGCCAGCATTGATCGCGGAGCGCTGAAGGCCAAAAAGTAAAGCTGAATCGTGTGATATTTCAGAATAAATACCCTGACGAGTCAGAAACAGAATAGACTTCCCTTCAACGGACATGGCAAGTACCCCCAAAAAAGAGGTCCCGTTTTGTCTGCAAACTTGTCTTTAGGGCATCAATGGAAAACCGAGGAAGTTCCGCACTTTGTTTCTGAATCAAGGACTCTCTAAAGCTTGAGTCCTCCGAGATCTGCAAAATGGAGTTGCTTACTGTCTCGGGCGATTTCTCCTCCAACAGCACGCCGCTATTGCCAAGTGTTTCAGGGATTGCTCCAGCCGAAAATGCTACTATTGGCACCTTGCTATACATCGCCTCGACGAGCGGAACGCAAAATCCTTCGTGCTCGCTTAGGCATAGATAGCAGTCAGCGAGCTGGTAGTAAGCTGCAAGTTCATCTTGTGGCACCTTACCGAGAAAGAGGCAGTCAGAAATCTGCAATTCGATCGTTTTCTGAAGCAGGAACGCACTGTACCTTTCGTACCCGGCTCGACTGCCGACGATAAAAAGTCTTACTGGCTTTGCAGACTTCTTCTGTAGTAGCGCAAACGAATCAAGGATATCTTCAATTTTCTTGTTGGGAGCAAGACGTCCAACCGTGAGAATGTTGAAGGCGTCTTCGCTGTAAATTTTCTGTAGTATCGGAAGTGAAAAACGAGATTGGAGATGGCTCTCTTGAAAAACCAGTGGGATATGGTAGGTGCGATGAATGTTATGCTCAAAGAGTACTGATTCGTTGAAGGAAGATGGAACAAGTGCAAATTCAATCACCGAGCGAAGCATGTCGATTTCTCGAAGGCCGGTAGCTGAGTGTTGCGCGCTATCGTCACTCCAGTTCTCGAAAAATTTAGGTGGAGTGATATTTTGAAAGAGCATCGCCTTTCTGCTCTTCAGTTTTGAAAAATGTTCAAACGCGGCGGTTCCTCCAGTGCAGTGATGGTAAAGAAATAGGGATTGATTGTCGTCAAGGATATCTTCCAAGTTAAGAAATCGAGCTTTGAGTTCCTTACTCCAGACGTGACAGAATATCTCCGAAGCTACTCCCCATTCTCGAAAGCATTCTTGGAGAACGAGCGCCGTGTTCGCTACGGCATCACCATAGTTCATAGCTGGTACGATTTGATGGATCGCTCGAATTTCAGAACTCATTGACATAATACCCAAGAGTCTCCCTATTTGACCCCGCCCACAACTCCCTCAAGGCGCTTATTGACCCCCAAAAGGAGTCATTTCCCACCCCCGGGGAAGTAGGAAAAGAGAAAACTCGCTGTCGAAAGACTCCACTATTCAGCAGAATCCATTTCAACAATAGTGGCTGAATCCTACATTTTTCCAACTTCGGTTTCTGCAAAAAAGGAATGGCTGCCGGATATGTTAGCGTAGTAAGAAGGTGCTATGAAGTTTGCTCCTTCATTTATTGGTGGCTGTGGACGTAGTGGAACGACATTGCTCGTTGATCTCCTCGGCCTTCACCCACAATTGTCTCCAATTTACGAAACTGATTTTGTGGTCAATATGCCTCTTATTTGTTTCGACCCGGAAATAGAAATGTCGGAGCTTGTGCGCTTTGCAGATCGGTGGTCAATCGATCTTCCGTATCGACCGCATAGCAAAAGAGATTACGAAAAATATTATCACGGTCCACATCATGTGCTGTTTACTCGAGAAGAGATGTTGCTCGAGACAGCAAAGCTGATTGATCAGTTGCAGCAGGGCGTTGTTGTTGAATGCTGCTTTGCCCAATTGATAGAAAATCTGTTTACTGCGCATTGTAATTATGACAGCAAGCCGTATTGGATTAATAAAACCCCGATCTATGTGCTGCATCTTGAGTTTTTAATGCGCCTCTTTCCCGATATGCGGTTTGTGCATGTGGTACGCAATGGGCTGAATGTTGCAAAGTCTATTGTCACACGGCCTTGGGGACCGGATACGCTTGAACAGGCGCTTGCTTACCATGAGGAGCATGTAGCATCGGGGAGAGCATGGGGAAAAAGTAATCCTCAACAGTATCGAGAAGTGGAATATGAAAAGCTCGTCACATTGCCAGAGCAGGAAATTGCAGGAGTGTTAGAATGGCTTGGTCTCGATCCGAAACTTTTTCCATTTGAGCGAATTGAGATACGGCGTTCACCTACTAGCGAAAATGACCGTCTAACGTGATAGGTCTAAGGTGACCAGCGAAGGTCAGACCGGGCGAGCCCCCTGGCCTTAAGCGGCGAGCGGGAAAAAACTGGTGGGCCAGGGCAGACTCCTCGCTACCGGTCGCCAACTTTAGCAAGTTGGCTGGTTACGCTCGGAGGGCTTCGCGCTTACTCTATTTTTGCTGCGCGGCTGTTCAAGTCTTCAGGGAATAGCCAACGAGCTAATGAAAGCGGAGGGGGTGAACACCGGTAAGGTGAGAGGGGGCGAGCCCCCTGGCCTTGAGCGGCGAGCGGGAAAAAACTGGTGGGCCAGGGAAGACTTGAA
>JAGRAT010000020.1:0-2819 GCA_020434495.1 Bdellovibrionales bacterium
TCATCAAGGCTTCAGCAGTAGCGAGGCTAAAGATAAATCCCGAGCAAGCAGCCTGGATGTCAAACGCCATAACCTCATTGAGCCCAAGCCCTTCGGCGAGCAATGCCGCAGCCGACGGCAACGCTTTATCCGGAGTAAAGGTGCCAAGGATGACAAGATCTATCTCGGATCTATCTATTTGCGCATTTAATATCGCTTCCTCACTCGCCTTTGTAGCTAGCGAGACCGTGGACTCATCGCCAGTACAAACAAACCGCTCACGTATGCCTACCCGCTCTTCTATCCAGCTACTGGTGGTTTCAAGAAAGACAGAAAGATCCTCATTTGTGACTCGCTTCTTTGGGAGCGCGGAACCAGTACCAACAATTCGATTATATTCACTCGCAGATGAAAACGTTGGGCGAGAATAGGGCGTTAGATTACTCGACATGAATGTGCTCTATACGTTTTGATATTGTAATATCACAGAAACCAATCTTAACGCTATCGACCCCTGATGCTTTTACGAAGAGAAGCGATCTGGGCTGTTTTTGATGATTTTTGATGAGCCAACTAGGCAAATTGTTTTCTCTAGTGGCCGATTTCCTTGAAAGATCCATTATCTCTGGTGGCATTATGGCGATGCACGCCGCTCCTAGCCATCCCCAACAAATTCCTAACCGTACGGCCTCTCAGCCAAAGCCTTAAGCCTCTCAAGCTCCCCTGTCAGACGATCGCAGTACTCATGTAATTCATCTTCAGTGATAGATTTTGGAACCTCTACTAACCCCCCTCCAACGATTCTCGCTCTCGAGAAGGGCTTGGGAAGCATCATCTGATCCCAACTCTTCGCCTTCCAACACCTCTCAAAGCCAAGGGCAAACGGAAGAATCGGTGCCCCTGTTTGAGCCGCCAAAGTTACAATTCCTGGCTTTACCACCCTGGCGGGTCCCTTAGGGCCGTCTGGAGTAATGGTAACAATCCACTGGTCCTTACAGATAGCCTTTTTCATCTGCACTAGCGCTCGCACCCCCCCACGAGTGGACGAACCGGCAATGTTCTTTATTCCGAGAAAATGCATAGCCCAGGCGATTATCCGCCCGTCAGAGTGCTCACTGATTAAAACGGAGGCGGGTCGACGCCCCCTCCCTGGGTCGGCTTGCGGAGGTGCGAACCCAAGATACGCCCACGGGGCAAGGAGCTGATCGCAGTGCCAAAATGCGAGAATAACAGGACGATCGTAGTAGCTGAGATGCACGCCATCAACGTGCAACCCCTCCATCTCCCATCGTAAGGTAGACTTCAAAGCGCGAAGAAGAGCTGCAGCCAAGAAGCCAATGATTTTCTCTTTCATGTTCCCGAGATTGGAACGCCGACAATCTGGTCAGCTAATTTTTGGTGACCATCAGCAAGAACTACCGCGGGGCGCATCAGTCAGCCCCCGCAAGCAGGCACCTCTTGACGAGGTGCCCTCCTTATAAGCAAGTGAGCCGCTACCAGCGACCACCGCCTCCACCGCCGTTTCCGCCACGGTTTCCACCGCCGCCATCACGACGTCCGCCGCCGCCACCGCCGCCACGATAGCCACCTCGACCACCGCCGCCGCCGCCATCACGACGTCCACCGCCGTCACCACCGCGGTAGCCACCTCGACCACCACCGCCGCCGCCGCCACGTCTATCGCCGCCACGGCTCTCGGTGCGTTCTCGAGCTTCACTGACTCTCAGCGCTCTCCCTTGAAAATCGTTTCCGTCCAAGGCACTAATCGCTGCATCTGCAGCACCATCATCTTCCATCTCGACAAAGCCAAAGCCTTTAGACGAATTGTCGAACTTATCTTTGATGATGTTTACGGAAGCAACGTTTCCATGCTCACCAAAGAGGACGCGAAGATCTTCTTCCGTCGCATCATAAGTGAGGTTGCCAACGTAGAGCTTTTTCATTTCATGTTCCTTTACAAGAGACCAAGACAGTGCAGGAGGGCTTTGGAGGAAAGAACTGTTAGTGAAGCTCTCGGCACTCGCAAAAGAACCACCGACAAAGACCTACGGTCGGTAATTAACGGCTATATGATCTCACGAATAAAATCCCTGCGCAATCTTCGTGAAACCAACTTTAAGTCACTTTCACTAGCCTCTCAAACGAGGGACACGATACGCCTCATCCTCCCTGAGACTGGTAAAGAACGCCTCGAGCTGCTCGTAGACTGCAGCAGGATCCCCCCCAGAACGATTCTTGGCCCACTGAACCAGCGCCTTACAAACCTTGTAATCGAGCCCAGCTATCTCATCTCTAAAGGTAGAAGCGCCACGAGGAGAAACACTCACGGTCGGGAACCCCAATCCAACAAGAAGCGGAACGTAATACTGGTGGTCCGTCATAGCTCCACAAGCAGCCACCTCGACCCCAGCTTTTCGACATTTCCGAACAACGTGATCCAAAGCTTTCAGCACTGAAGGATGGTGTGGCCCAAATTGCTTTGGGAAGTCATCCCTACCGGGATCGGGGTTGTATCCTCTCTCTTTCCCAAGAATGTACTGTGTCAGATCGCTCGTTCCGACACTTACGAAGTCCGAAAGCTTCAAAATATCATCAATACCCCAAACCGCAGAGCCAGTTTCAATCATGGCTCCGACTTTCACCTGTGCCGATCGAAAATTCTTTCCATCCCGAACGAGCTCTTCTTTTGCCAGGTCCAGCTGCTTCCGCACTCCCCGCATATGCGAAGCATCAGCAACCATCGGAATAAGAATTTCAACCGGACCATCGACAGCTGCTCGGAGAAGGGCTCTTAGCTGCACCCGAAATTCCGCTTTTGTCTGCTCGTTTCTCAGACTATG
>JAGRAT010000020.1:2829-23130 GCA_020434495.1 Bdellovibrionales bacterium
ACCCCTCGGGCACCGAGCTCGACATTTCGCGCAGCAGGGGCATCAGTCTCGGACTTTTCGCCACCCCAATCGACCGTCCGAACGCGGAAACTTCCTCCTTCGCAAGCTTGAACAAACTTGCGGTAAATCTCCAACTGCTCATCCTCTCCGCGTTGCCGACCGTTCGCGAGAATTGCTCCCTCAGATCGGAACAGGCCAACTGAAAAGCCACGCGGAAAAACCGTCTTCAACGCGTCTAGCTCAGAAGGACACCCAATATCAGCTCGAAGGGTGATGTGGCTCGAGCGACTCAGCGCTTGCACTCGAACATCCGCTATCGGCTCAAGGGTATTTGTGGGAATCCGATGCTTTTTCGCATGCTCATACAGCTCAATGAGCTCATCATCCGGGTTAATCCAGACGCTACCGGAGTTTCCATCGGCAACGATAGTATCGCCATTTTTAATGAGTTTCGTGGCATTTGTGGCGTTGGTAATAACAGCCCATCCGTAAGCCTTGGCATACACAAGAGCGTGCGCAGCACTTCTATCCAATACAAGAGCTGAAATATTTGCAAGATTGTCAAACTTTGTTAGCTGGAATGGACTGAGTGTCTCTGCGACAATAATCGTTCCTGGCTCAACAGGAGCGAATGGATCTTGGCTCTCATCGGTAACAAGATTTGTTTGCAACTCCATGCGAAGTCCAACAATATCTTGCCGAAATTTCGCCGGAGCTTGTTTTTCAAAACGGAGAAAAGCCTCCCAAACAGCAAATTCCGCCGTACGGTGATCATCCTTAACAAGACTTGCAATTTTCGGCTCAATCTCAGTAAGCATGGAGTTGAATGTTGAGGTCAGCAGCTGAACATCGGGATCGTCAGTAGCCTCAGCCATACGGTCGATCCCAGCTCGGGTAACCTTAATTCCATGTTCAAGCCTCTTTAGTTCATGCGCCAAGGATTCCTTATCACTCTTCCGGATTGGCTCCCCCCTCCAATCCTCTTCCGCCGTCGGAACAAGGCGGACCCTTCCAAGAGCGAGACCTTCATGAAAATCGTTCCCACTAATATCAGCTGATGGAAATTTTCTTGGAGAGGGGACGAAAGTGCCAGCAAGCGGATTGTTATCTTCAACGATTAGGGGTTCAGCATTAGCAGTACTATGCGGTTGTCTGGAAGCGGCACCACTCGGGACGGGAGAGACTTCAGGATTGTTTCCTGCCGCTGGGGAGGTGTTTGCAGCACTCGTCACCGAAAACGAGCTGACATTATCAGCTGGAGTAAAACATTCGTCGAATAATGGAGTTGGTGAAAACGGATGCAAAGGAGGAGCGCCGTGGGTAGAAAAGCCAACTGAAGGATCGGCGACCCCTTCAGCCTTGCGTGGGAAAACGACACCACCGGGTGGAGACTCGGCGCTAGGCTCTGCCTTATGAAGATCTGTTCTATCCATCTCCCCCATTAATTTCCCCCCATGGAAATGAAAAAATAACTGCGTAGCCATTAAACAACGCTACTTGGAACATCAGGCACGCTGGACCTAACACTTTCCTAACAAAACAAATGGAACATTAATAAATTTCCCTGCTTTATTCAAGTAAATTACTCCGTCGGCAACGATCAAATACGGACCGAATAACGCAAAGGATCTCAATGGTTACGGGAGGAGACCTGATGCAGGTGAGGGGAACTCAATAGCCTAAGAGAGAGAACACCAATCCAGGGGATAACGTCTCGATCTTGCTGTCCGATAAGGGGTCTCTACCTCCCAGACAATCTCCCCTTCCTTCGTCACCTCAAAGATCCTCCCCTTCAAATCTTCACTTATCAAAGTGTTCCCGTTTGGGAGTCGCTGGGTAGCACCTGCCGTCCGACTGAAAAAGCGACCAGGCTCTTGATAGCTCCAAACCAATTTACGAGTCACCGGATTTATCTCGAGAATTCGGGTGTACGGCCGAACTTCAGTGTTTCCATTATCAAAAATGAGAATATTCCCTGCCCCAGGATTCCCTGGAGGAATCATATGCGACTCATGTCCTCCACGGATCTGAATATCAGAATCTGCATCGAATTCATTTCGCTCGGGAAATCGCCACACCACTTTCTTGGTTTCAGAATCAATGATGTAAGACATCCAGAAGTTGCGGATGTGTACCAAGTAATTGCCGGGACGAAAACGCTGATCCCCCTTTTCAAACCATATATTTTCAGGCAGGGATGAAACCGTATTCATGTGAGTCCAATCCTTCTGGCGCTTAAACTCAGCACGAGAAACTTCAGCCTCCTCAACGGTAGGGCAACCCCGCATCCCACAGAAATCGTGTGATATATGATCTTCCGAGTTCCAACTAAAAACCTCAGCGCCATTTCGATCGATCTCTAAGATCCCATCGGCCTTCATCAGGAAGTTCTCTTTAAACTTCCTCTCGCCTGCATATGCAGTATTTCGCCTGCGAAGGGTGAGAAACGTATTCCTATCCGACCGGTAACGAACATCATGGTGAAGGATATCTGGCCCCGTGTATTCCCATAAAAGCTCGCCATTGTAGCTGTACTCACGAAGAGAGAAACGCAACTCCTTCCAAGGAGATATTTTAGCTCCAGCGACTGTTCCGTGAGTAGCAACAAGAGAGCAGGTCTCCGGCATAAGAATGGAACGATCGGAATCAATAGGCCAACTGTTGATGAGGGTCCCTTTATGGTCGAGGAGAAGCACTTCCTCGTTTTCGTTTACCCCAAAAAGAGTGTATCCGGGGAAAGATTTTTCCGAATCAAACACTCGTAGGGTGTGATAAGGCCGCAGCTCCCTCTTCTTGCTTCGCGCTTCAATCTCAGCTCGATATGAATCTACGGTTCGGAGCTTCTCAATATCGAGTCGGGCACGAGGAATCGACTCCTCTCCAGGACGAACAGATTGAAACTTCTTTCCCTCTAGAAAATGAACCGCCGCGACCGCAACGACCAAGAGGGCGAAAATTTGCAAAACGGGAAGAATCTTCTTCATAGGACGACAGAGATGTTACCTGGACCGCCCCGGGAGTCAAATCTCGCTCAAACGAGGGAAGCTCTCCTCCAGAGCTACCAAGGTGTGAAGGAGAAAAATCTCGTTAAGAGGCTAACTATACTTAGACTTAAATCGCCCCAACTCTCTAGCCTTTTCAATACACTCAAAAACAGCAAGCGGAACGACAGGAATAGCCCAGCAGAAATACCGAGAGAAAAATACTGGATTAAAACCGAGAAAGAGTAAAAGAACGAAGAGTATAGAAGGAAAGAGATACTCCCCCTCACGGACAAAATACCAATAGCAGATGCCAATCAGGGTGAAGAAGGGAACTTTTCCAAGTAAGGACACTTCTCCAAGAAAATATTCTACACTCCTTGGGCCGGATGGATCTCTCGTCAACGGAAACATCAGCATCTGAAAGAAGCTCTCCAGATCCCAGAGGAGAAAGGGCAAAGACACCAGAAGCGGAACTCCCCCAAGCACCAATATCTGCTTGCTAAAATTCCAGAGCGCCCTAGTGTTAAGCCTTCCTTCCAAAATCGGCCAAACAAGGAAAAGGGGTACCGTAAAAGCAGCCATCTGCTTCACGGATAAGGACGCCCCAAGCGCCACGAGCCCAAGCAAACGCTTCCGCTCTACTAATACGAGAGCAAGAACAAAGAAGAGAATTGCGACATTGTCTATCTGCCCGCTTCGAAGCAGAGCCAATGGCCATCGAGAAAACCACCAGAAGGAACTTCCGAGAATTCCACTCCATACCCCCCAGCGGTTATAAGAGTAGAAAAAGAGAATAAGCCCAATAAGCACATGAACAACAAAAGAGATCGGAATCCAACGCTTCATCCAATCCTCGTAGGAGTTCAGCTCAAACAGGCGGATGCTCCCGGCTGCCATCCATAAAAATCCAGGAAGGTAGAAAGTGTACTTCTCGTTACTCTTCCCGTCTTTTCCTTCAATTCGCTGATATGGATTCTTTCCTTCAGCAAGCGTTGAGGCATCGGTGTAAATAAAGAACACATCTCGTGTCTTTGTTGGATCAACTCCTCGAGTGAGCGGCAAATTATGATAAATCTTTGCAAAAAGCACAGCGACAACTAAGAGGTAGCCAATGGCGAGTACAATACGAGTCATACAAATAATCTTCGAAGAAAGGTCTTCCGCCTTATGGCAGCTACCCGGGTGCGCATGAAAATATCGAGCGCAAACAAAAGAAAAGCAAGTAAGAGAAGCTCTGTCGTAAAGTAATCCCGCTCCGTGTTCACTTGCTTCCGGGTGGCATTCTCATCCGGTAGTCCATTTACCTCTCCGCTCGTATCTCGAGCCAGCTGAGAGAGTAACACCATTTGAAGGCCAACTGGGCGATTCTCGCCAAGAATATCACCTGAAATATCAAGAGTAAGCGGTCCAAACGATTTCTTTCCGGCGCTACCAGAGACAGTCAATGGCCCCATTGCGTACTGACTATCGAGCCGAAGTTGATAGCGTCCCTCTGCTACTTCTTTTGGCGTGTACTCCCTTGTTGCAGCACCTCCTTCAATCTGCAAGGTGACACCGCTGGAAACCGGTTCGTAAACAACGAGATCAAGAACGATTTCTCCCCCTTCACGGTACCAACGGAGGTCAAAGTCTAGCTCGGCACCATCCCCCTCCTCAGCTCCTTGCTGAGGTTTTGGAAGAACTAGCTCTCTCCAAAACTGCCGAAAAGAGCGCCATCCTACCCATTCGGAAGACCAACGACCATTCGCATCAGAGGTAAACGCGATAGTCTTTCCCTTACCAAGAGGACGAGTGGCAAGTAGTGGTACCGCCTTTCCGTTACCAACAGCGACAAGCTCAACATACTCATCCCGCTTTTCTTTTGTTTCCACATAGCCTCGAACAGAGGGAAAAGTCAGCAGGGATACTGAGAATTGCGAGGCCGACTGACTCCTTCGAACCACATAGTTCTCCTCTTCGTTCAAAGTTTGCTCTTTGGTGCTTACCTGTACGTCAGATAGAAAAATTCGGGGAAGCGCGCTTGGATCACGAGTCTGATAGAAGCTTCCCCCGCCATACTGGGCCATCGTTCGAAGCAACCGAGTATCTGCTTCCGCTCCCATCATGACCGTGGACACAGTAATTCCATTGGTTCGCATTTGCTGAATAAGCTGCAAATAGTGGGGACCTTCATCTGGAATCTTCCCGTCAGTTAATACTATCGCGTGTTTTCGCCCGGCCTGAACATTCACGAGCCCCCTACGGGCCTCATCCAAAGCTGGGAACAGATTCGTCTTGCCCGCCGCATAGAGCGTCCCAATTCGCTGAACAGCCATTTCGCGGAACTCGGCCATACGTCGAATGGGAAATGCAATGAAAGGAGTCGTATCAAATCCAATAACACCAAAGTAATCCGGATCTTTTAAATTGCGAACGACCTCTCTAGCAGCCTGTTTCGAAAATTCAATCTTCTGCCCGTACTTCATACTCGCTGACTTATCGAGCACCAACTGAACAGCGACATTTACCCGTTTCAGTTCTCGTCGCGGAGTCAATGACTGCACAGGCAGGATCGAATCGATATCCGTGTTCACATACCCACCGAGTCCAAACGCACGATTCCCTCCAATGAGTACAAAGCGACCCCCTGCTTCCACATAGCTCCGCGCCTCTCTCTGAACAACTCGAGGAAGCTCTTGATATGGTACGTTGTTCACTATAATGGCGAAGTACTCACCGAGAACATTCGCTCCAGATGTTCTATCAGAGAGCTCCTCGGAAACTTCAATATTTGCTGAATCAAAAACCTCTCGAAGATACCGAGCTTCTCTTGGATCTTGAGAAAGAATGAGCACCTTATCCCCCTCATCAGCGTGAATGAACCACGCTCGTTCCTGCGGATTTTTCAAGGTGTCATTCGGTACGAAGCGCACTTCCACCTTATCTTTGTCCGTATCACCTTGGGGTACTGTTAAAGTACGGGTGAGCGAACCTCGAGCCGGCACAGTTACAGCCTCATCAGAGATGAGCTTTCCATTTTGAAAAATGAAGATCTTTCCCTCTTCAGGCTGGGAACTCGAAGAAACAAACGAGACACTTCCCTGAACGGTTTCACCTCCCTCCCTGCGTAGCGGAAGTAGTAAGCTCTCAATGGCCACTCTCTCCTGAGATTTTTTTAAGGCATCCGATACCTGAGGATATACTCTCGTACCACGACCTCGAATCGTTTCTAGATTCGCGAGCACCGACCCAGATGTTTCGACACCGTCTGAAAAGAGAATAATATCCCGAGAAGACTGCTCACTAAGTTTGAGTAGCGCGCCAGCAAGGTCTGTCTTCTCAGGATTAATTGCAGCACGAACCTCATCAACGAAACCAAGCTCATCCTCTCCCTCCCCAAGAGATCCTCCAAAAGGGAAAACGGTATACTCCCACCCAGCTCGTTGGAGTTCGGCCAACTTTTCAGAAACCACTTGCCGCAAAACCTGCTGATTTATGCTATCAGAGAGATCCACAAGGACATTCACAGACTTTCGCTCGATTACCTCTTCTGTGTACGGTCCACTAAGAAGCAAAAGGAGCACTGCGCATACTGCTGCTCGAAGGAGGGAGGGAGTAAATCGTTGCAGCGGAGAAACGAAGTGTAAAAGAACAGCAACACCAAGCAATGGAGCGCCAATGGCAATCAGCGAAAAGTGCTCAAACCCAATCCCATTCATGATCTCACCGCATACCTTGGGACGAGGGCGTTAAAGAAAAGGTCAAGGGCAAAGAGCAGCAACGCGAGCCAAAGCCAAAAATGGATAGAGTACTGGGCTTGATGGACTCCCTGAGCCCTTTTAAATGGCATGGTCAGCAGAACCTTTTTGTTCAAAGCACTGCCAGATTCGTCTGCTGAGTAGAAGTGCACGGCTTCTACTATATTCCCATTTTTGAAGAGCAATCCACGATGAGCGGGAAGTGCTCCATCCATGAGAGTCTCAGCTTTAAACTTCGGGCTCGAAACAAAACGGTAATCAACGTCCGATTCTTCACGTAGCACTTGTCCCGGAATGAGGGCCCTCGCTCCACCAAACAACTGACGAAACAGCCACTTTACAGCATTTAAATAGAGAACAGTTTGAGTAGGAGTGTTCGATCCGTCGAGGGGAAAAAGTTCAAAACCAAAAACGGCAACAGGTCCAGCGGAGGTAAGTCCCACATAAGCGATGACTCCGGCCTCGACCTCAATAAGTGGCTCCGCCCAATCCGGTACCGATAGAGGAACAACTTCTCCAAATTCGAGGGTCGCAAGATCTACATAATCAAGTACTGGATGTTCTTCCTTTGAACGAACGAGCTCACCAGCCTCGACTACCGACAGGGCTTTCCGTTCCGACTCACGAACGAGGGGAAGAACATACAAGCCACCAGCTCGAATGTTTGCTACATCTGACTTGTAAAAAATTGAAAATGCTGTATCTGTTGATTTCTTAATCTCATAGGTCAACCCGGGAAAGGAAACGAGGTGCAGCTCCCCCAACGGCTTTTTGCTATCTACAAAAACCTGGCGCTCCTTCGTCTCAGTAGTAATCCAAATTTCATTGTCTGATGGCAGAGAGTCCGTATCAGGAGTCGTCAACTCTGCGTAATACGCCCCATTACGATTCACGTTTTCAAACTGCACTCGAGTTCGCTCTCCGGGTTCAAGGACGAACTTTGCTCTTCGAAGCGGTTTGCGTACTACCTCGCTCTTTTCAAGCACCACTTGATAGAGAGAGATTACGCCCTCTGCATGCTGAGAATGAAAACTCCGAAGGGCAATGTCCAAGGATTGCTCTACACCTCGAAAAGTCGACGATTCTATTGCAAGATTATCTAAAGTTATCTCCCTCTCATCGGGACTGTAGCTCTCAAAGCGGATCGAAGGATGTTTCTCTTTGAGCTCAACGTTCTTATCGGAGAGAACCAGGATCTCTTCAACCCCTTCAAACTGGGCTGCTACCTGGATAGCTTCCTGCAAATTGTCTGAGCCGGCGACCGCAGAGATCTCTTCGAGTACTGATTTCAATTCGCCACCGGAAACCGGTTGCGCAGTTACTTCCCTAATTGAAGGGGAAGTAACAACAACCCGGTAGTTCGTTGTTAAAGCACTCCCGGGAACGATGCCGAGTGTCACCCAAGTTGGCACATGGGCTTTAAGCTCGTCGAGAATAGTTCTTCCCTCTCGAATAAAATGCCCCGTCCCCTCTGAATTATCGACAATGAGTGCGTATGTCCGGGTGTTACTTCGCAGAACAACCCCACTTAATGCCATCACAAGGAGAATAAAGAGAACAAGCTCCACAAAGAATCGAATCGGAGGGAGAAATTTCTGACGAAATGTTACTTTCTCTTGCAGCTGCTCTAACAATAACAAAGATCCAAGAGTAACTCGTTTTCCACTCCCCTGACTGCGATAGGCCCATACCAACAGCGCACCAGCAGGCAAGAGCGAAATAAAAAACCATGGGGCAAGAACAGAAATCATGAGCGAAGCACTCCTGTTCCTGCGAGCTTTCGGCAGAAAAATTCCATGAGTGGATCACTCGCTCGATGCGAAAAGAAGTGCATCTGATACTTTGCGGTCACCTCTCTCAGTACCCGTTCGTGCTCGGCAAATCGAAATGCATACTCTCTTGCCATCGATGCCGACCATTGAAGCGGCAACTCAGTTCCGGTTTCGCTATCAATAAACAGAGCACGATCTCCGGATATCGACGGATCATGGTCATGATCACCAGTCACTCGAATCGCGATAACATCTAAATTGTGCGTGTAGAGCGCTTCAAGTTGAGCTTGAAATTCACCAATGGGAAGAAAAAAATCTGATATATAGAGACAGATTCCTGGATACTCGACTGAATGAAGAAAGCGTTGTAGTCCTCGCTTGTGATCGTCTGGCGCAATCATCGGAAGATTCGAGCACAGCTCGGCAATTCTATGAATGAATCCGGCACCAGAACTTGGACCTAATGCAGTATGACCTGGGATTGTGATGTGCACCCGATCGTGATGCGAGAGTGCGACATAGAGCATTCCGAGAGCGACCTCAGTCGCTCTTCTTATCTTTCGATCCCCCTCGGGATGATGCATGGAAGCAGTACTATCAAGCACGCAGAAGACAGTAATATCCTGTTCCTCCTGAAACTGCTTAACGTACAGTCTTTCAGTTCGACCATAGACTCCCCAGTCGATATACCTCGGGTCATCTCCGAGCTCATATCTTCGGTAATCAGCGAACTCCATCCCATGTCCGCGCTTCAACGAGACGTTCCCTCCCTGACGAGAACCAAGGAACCTCCGTTGAGATTTCAGCTTCAAGAGCTCAAGCTGCTTCAGGTTGGCCGGTTCGAGAACCTCGTACATGGGTCAC
Source organism: Bdellovibrionales bacterium (assembly GCA_020434495.1). GTDB lineage: Bacteria > Bdellovibrionota_C > UBA2361 > UBA2361 > RFPC01 > RFPC01. The sequence continues at coordinate 12,187 of JAGRAT010000020.1, forward strand.
CAAACTCGCTTAACGTTTCAAGGCATCTTCTATTACGGTATCTGTCGTAACCCCATCCGCATCAGCTTGAAAATTGAGAACGATTCTGTGCCGTAACGCCGGCACACTCGCTCGTCGCAAGTCGTCCACAGAGAGATGAATTCGACCCTCCCGGAGAGCAAAGAATTTCGCCACGAGCAGCACACTCTGAGCTCCCCGTGGTCCAGGGCCAAATCGAACATATTTTTTCGAGAGCTCCGTTGCTCCATTCGAGGTGGGCTGCAAAAGGTCAATGAGGCGCACAAGAATATCGAGCAGGGGCTCAGGAGCTACAACCTGTCGAACAAGATACCTCATCGACTGGATCGTTTCGGATGCATTTTCACCAAAGACGGATCGAGTGACGCTCGAACGTTCACCGGTAGTTCGAATGAGAACCTCTTTGAGATCACTGGGGGATGGGGCGGGAACCCAGAGTTTCAAAAGGAACCGATCAAGTTGGGCTTCTGGGAGGGGATATGTTCCCTCCAATTCAATCGGATTTTGCGTTGCGAGCACGAAAAATGGCTGCGGAAGTTTATAGGTTTTATCAAGCACTGTTACTTGCATCTCGGCCATGGCCTCAAGTAAGGCAGCTTGGGTCTTGGGTGTCGCTCTATTAATTTCGTCAGCGAGAATGACATTCGAAAAAATTGGACCAGCCTTAAACTGAAACGCCCGTCTTCCGGAGTCATCTTCGGACAACACCTCTGTTCCTGTAATATCACTCGGCATCAGATCCGGAGTGAATTGTATTCGTTTGTAATGAATACCGAGTACATTACTAATACTCTTGATAAGAAGCGTCTTTCCGATACCTGGCACTCCCTCAAGCAGAACATGGCCTCCACAGAAGAGACCTGCAAGTGCCCCCTCAATTACATCATTTAAGCCGACAATAGTTTGATGAAGCTCTCTATCAATGCTCGTATAGAGTTGCTGAAACTGCTCTATTGTCCCTGTCATCGCGGCGGATTGATTCATAAATATTTCCTTAACGACCGAGGAGATCACGATACTCCAAGGGAATTCTCTGCTTACGCGAAGGATCCGTCGACGTAGGAGGCGCAAGCTCTCTGTCAACAGCCTCAAGCGCTGAATTCACCTCATCTTTATTCTCCGCAAATTGGCCGGTTTTCTGTGCGAATGATGAGTCAACCGACTCATCCATGGATCCTATCTGCTTATCTTCAAAGCCAAAACCACCCTCTTTATACCCAGGGCCCTCGCCATCTCGTTGTATCGGACGTCCTTCACCTTGGGAACTCTGGGTTGGCGCATCACTCTGGCTCTGCGTTGGCTGAGGCTGCTCTTCCCCCTTTCCTTCGAGGCCACTCTGAGATTTCGTTTTCTCTTTTTGCTCATCACTTCCCTGCGGCTCGTTCCCCTCTCCCTTCGCATCCGGCTGCTGCTCCGTCCCCTCCTGTTTTTCGTTCTTGGATTGCTCGCCCCCGGATCCCTGCTTTCCATCCCGCTGTTGATCACCTTGCTGCTGTTGCTCATTTTGCGCTTCGTTGAACTGTTGCTTCATCTCTTCTAGCAACTGATTTGCCTGGTTCAGGGATTCTGCTTGACTATCACCACTCGGCTTTCCATCCTGCTGCTCGCTCGATTGCTGCCCACCTTGCTCTTGATCCTTTCCGTCTTGGGATTTCTCCCCCTCTCCCGACTGAGACGGCTTAGCGCTCTGACCTTCAGACGCCCCTTCTTTATCTGAAGATTGCTGCTCTTCCCCTTGGCCTTCGCCACCCGAATCCTTACTTTCCTGTCCCTTTTCACCACCGGAACTCCCCTGTTGATCGCCCGACTGATCTTGTCCCTCCTGGCCCTCTTGCCCCTGCTGTCCTTGCTCCTGTTGCTTTCCTTTATCTCCGGAATCTCCCTGTTGTTGCTCCGTCTTTTCCTGTTGCGCGCTCTGCTCTTGCTGGGCTGATTGCTGCTGCTCCTCTTTTCCGGACTTCTCTTCTTTCTCCTTCTCTTTCTCTTGCTGACGAGCTTTCTCTTCTTCCTGTTTCTCCTCCTCTACATTTTCTTTCTTCGGCTCTTGCGGTGGTTTACCCTCAAGAGCTGCAAAAACTTGGGCTACATCCGCGACCTGCGCCTGCATCTCTTCAAGCTGACTAGAAATTTCTGCATCGGAAACAGATTCATTACTCAAACTCTCTTTTAAGAGTTTGAGCTTCTCTTCAATCACCTTTGGTAGCGCAGGATTCTCCTCAAGAAATTCTTCTATAGTCTTCTCCATTTGCTCTCGCGCTACGAGAGTAGGCGACTCCGGCACCCTTGGGCGAAGAGACAGTGCAAGGAGAACTCCGAGAAAAAGGACCGGGCCAAGGAAAAGTACAACCCTACTCCAGGTCGAAGACACGCTCTCCGGTAAAGGTTCGCAACTGTTTTGAGCTCGATAATCCCTTAACTGACCTGAAATGTAGTCGAACTTTTCCTGCCGAAGCTCAATAGACTCATTCTTATACAATTCAAGGAGGGCGGAGCACTCACCCTTCGTCTTCCAATGTTCATCTGCGAGCGCACCAAGAGCTACAAGTGAAGGCTGTTCACGAAGGTACATCCTACGAGCGAGAGCGCCGGAGAAAACAAGAGCGACAAATGAAAGGAAGCACCCGATCCAAAAAACACCGAGAAGCGACAGAGCAATGCCAAGTGCAAGAGACCAGCACAGAAGGGCGACACCAAAGAGTAAAGTTCGCTTCCGAACATACTTCTTTCGCCCCTCCAACAATGACTGGAGCAGCGCAATGTTATCATCGATATCGAGAGGATTTGGCGTCATATCATCGCATCCAATCGAAGACCGCTAACACTAGTAGAGTTTGGGGAAGCGCGCTATTTGACATCGTCGATGCGCTCTACTAATCAACTCTTCAGGTTCTCCTCATGCTCCTTCGGTGTTGCCGAAAACACGAGCTTTCCACTTTGCGATCTTCCATAATAGAGATTTGACGACTCCGCTGGAAAAAGTGCTGCTTCAATTGCATCTTTATCTGGATTCAGTATCGGCCCAGGAGGTAGTCCATAGCTTAAAAACGTGTTGTAGGGACTCGGAAGAGCCTTGTCTTCCTCTCGAATCGTCCCATCGAAATCGCGGATTCCGTAGGTAAGAGCTTCCAGAGATTCGAGCTTCAGTCCATTCTCAAGTCGATTGTGCAACACAGAGGATACCATTCGTCTTTCCACCGGCCCATCTGTTGCCTTCTGTATAATAGAGGCAAGAGTGAGAACTTCATGTCGAGACATACGAAGCTTATCGAGCTGCTCGGTGTACTGCGATGCCCAGCTTTGCTCAGAACGTTCCATCATCTCCCACAAAACTTTTGAAGGTTTTAGAGGGCTTGCGAATTGAAATGTTCCCGTTCCCAGGTAACCTTCGAAACTCTCAGCAGCGATTCCTGCACGGGTTAGCTCTTTCGGGTCACGCGCTGCTGCATCAAATTGGTATCGCTCAAAAAAACCAAGATCGGAAAAGAGCTTATCGACTTGCTCGACGCTCGAACCTGCTGGAATTTCGACAGTACGAAGAAATCGATCGCCCTTCTCCAACTTCGCAAGAACTTCCGCAGGAGTCATTGCAGGCGAAAGCTCATACTCTCCAGGAACAAGAGGCTCGGTAGATCCCTTTAACTGGCGGTATAGGCACACACTGTGGGTTTTACGAATGATGTGTTCAGCAACGAGAAGCTTGCAGACGTCCGAGAGCGATTTATTCTCTTCGATGGTAACGATTTTTGTCTGGGCATCTCCGACATCTAGCGGAGTGAAAAAAATCGTCTTGAGATACTGAAACGAGCCAAAGCCGACCCCAAGCGGAACGGCGATGTAGAGAAACATTTTAAGAAATTGAAACATAGCAGTTATAACCTCGTACTCTCTGACACTACTCGTCGCCTATATCCGTCAATACACTCTCTAACCTTGTTATTGTAAAGGTATTATCCGGGTCTAAAAACCTCCTACCGATTGCAACTGCAGACTGAGCATCAATTTCCCCAGATTTTTTTGTGGCAATTCTCTTCTTCGGAGTCGAAAGTGCCATACGAGATTCGACCTCCTGCGTAGAAAAAGACTCATCACAAAGATAAAAAGGCATTGGGGCCCTTCTGTGAAGTCGGCGGCAGAAAGCAAGAATGTCCGCACCTTGATCGCTAGCCGTTCCGTCCTCTCTATACGGCAATCCGGCAACGACGACCTGAATCTGCTGTTCTACGATAATTTCCTGAATTCCAGAGAGAGCGCGGTTCTGCGCCCGCTTAAATGCTCCAGAGACTAGGAGTTCTTCGGACCCCTTAGCAAAACAGGCAAACCCCACTAGAGTAGAACCGACATCGAGAGAAAGAAGATTTCCACTTTCCATAACATTGTTTTGAGACTATAATTGAAAAGTCCTAGTTGAGAAATCTTTCCACTCCATGTAGGTCTTTCCCTCTATTATTCTGTGCTCAGCAAAATTGCTGAGGGCGCCGAATCTAAATCGTATTGGCGGTAATTGGCTGCATCTTTTAGTCACGGGACACCAATGCGATGAATGAAAGTTGTATAATTGTAGGGTCTTCTCGCTTGATATGCTAAGCGCAAAACTGAGAATTTCCCTCTCCTAGTGGCAATCACCGGATTTCGGGCATTGTCACTGAGTACCGTTATACAACATGATTTTAGGAATGAGTAAGGGGAAGGGTACAGAGTGACTCAATTCACTAATCGGGCTCAATTCACTAAAGGAAAGCTGACTGCGTTTATCGTACTGCTCTTTTTACTGCAGGGCGCATTCTTCGGCTACGGATTCTATCAAGCCAAGGAGCAACAAGCCGTTCGCATTCCGGTAGCCTCAGATTTCCTCCCGAGTTTTATCGAAAACCCGGGGGAGCGAGTCTCCACCGAGGCACGGGCTTCCTACTTCGACTGGAACACCGACTTCTCAAATCCTGCACTGCAGGGTGAACTCGCTTTCAGGGGCGATCCTCTAAAATACACGGTAAAAAGTGGGGATACCCTGTCAGCGATTTGGACCAAGCTTGGTGGTAGCGTGGATCACGCTCAACTCGCTGCAAAAGCGTTTAAGGCAGAAGGGGTACCGCTCTCTAGCCTTCGCGCTGGAGAGGAACTCCTTCTTCACCTGAACTCAAACGGTGAAATTGCCCACATGCGCAAGGAGCTGAGCGAAGGTCGGATTCTCTCCCTCGAGCTTCGCGAGCACTCATACCACGCCCACATTCTTAACCCAGAAATCGTAACTACCCAGCGAACTGTCACTGGTTCTATTAGCCATTCATTAGCTGCCTCAGCCCTACAAGAGGGTATTCCTTACGAAATCATCGATGAGTTCATCGATCTCTTTAGTGGTCGACTCGAGTTCAGTCGAGAAACTCAGCGCGGGGATACCTTTACCGTTATTTACGATGAAAGAAATGCGGCGGATGGCAGACCACTCACTCCTGGAACCATTCACGCGGCCTCCTTTATGAACAAGGGAGAGCTGATGGTAGCCATTCGCCACGAAGCGAAGAACGGAGAAGTCCACTATTACGACCGAGAAGGAAAACCGATTGGGAATCACTTCCTCCGCTATCCAGTCCAATACACCCGCATTTCCTCTCTTTTCACCAATGCCCGCTTCCATCCAGTTTTGAAACGCTGGCGTCCGCACAATGGAGTCGACTTTGCAGCACCAACTGGTACCCCCGTTCGCTCAGTTGCAGACGGCATAGTCGAACAGTCAGGCTACTCTGGGGGAAACGGAAACATGGTGAAGATTCGTCACGGCGACAAGTATGCAACCGCCTACCTCCACCTCTCGAGGATCAGTAAAGATGTCCGCAAGGGATCTCGAGTTAAGCGAGGACAGGTCATTGGAGCCGTTGGCAGCACCGGGCTCGCAACAGGACCTCACCTCCATTACTCGTTTTATGTAAACGGGAAGTATGTAGACCCAATGAACATCAAGCTTCCACGCTTACCAGACAAATTTGAACCGATTCCCGACAAACTACTAAAAGCGACTCTACGTCGACTAAAGAAACATCACCGACAGGTTCAACTTGCAAGCAGTGAGGGGTCTCAAGCAACAGCGAACGGATAGAGGCGGCCGGCGCAGTTGCGCCCCATAAAATTCATGGCATAATTTTCAGCCTATTATTGATCTACCGCTATGAACCCTCAGGTCGCTATCCTCTCCATAGGCAACGAAGTCGTCGATGGACGCATCATTAACACCAATGCCTCTTGGCTCTCTCAAGAGTTCATCAAAAACGGCATCACCCCAACTCTCGTCACATCTTGCCGAGACGATGAGACGGAGATCGTCCAAGTGCTACAGTACCTCTCTGCGCATGCCGACTTTATTATTACGAGTGGAGGACTTGGGCCAACATCAGACGATCTCACTCGGCACGCCATTGCTCAGTTCATCAATAAGCCATTGGTCCTAAACGAGGAAGAGCTTGGTCGCTTGAAGCATCGCTACAAACTACGTGGCAGAAAATTCGACAACTCAAACAACATTCAAGCTCACTTCCCAGAGGGCTCAACCATTATTCCTAATCCAACTGGCACGGCACCAGGATTCATCACTTCCAGCTCCAACAGATCGACCATGTTCTCCCTTCCCGGCGTCCCAAGTGAGTTCCGTACGATGGTATTAGAATCAGTCATTCCCGATCTCTTGCATCGGCTAGGTTCGAGCGCACGGGTTCCCTCATCAGTTCAATTTCACCTCTTTGGCATTCCAGAGTCAGAGGCGGGAAAGAAGGTTTCCCTACTTCGTCTCCCAAAGGCTGTACGGGTTGGTTATCGCCCTTCGTTCCCAGTGCTCGAAATTCGACTCGAAACGGTTGATAGTCTCGAAGAGCTCACGGGAGCCGAGTCTGTTGTGAGAGAAGCGTTATTAGATTTTATTTTTTCGGAAGAGAAGGATGGTTCTCTTCCGAAAACGATACATCAGTTGCTCTGCGACAATCAGAAGACTATCGCCGTCGCCGAATCGTGCACCGGCGGATACCTCGGAAAGCTCCTTACAGAAAGAGGTGGCTCAAGCACTTTTTTCCTTGGTGGGGCCCTGACATACAGCAACGAGATGAAAACAAAACTTCTCGGAGTACCGAAGGAGTTACTACAGAAGTTTGGCGCTGTTAGTCCAGAAGTCGCAACAGCCATGGCAAAAGGGGCGCATACCCGCTTCGGCTCCGACATCGCTGTTTCTATTACGGGAATCGCCGGGCCAGATGGAGGCTCAGAAGAAAAACCTGTAGGCCTTTTTTATCTCGGGATTGCCTCTGCTGGCTATGAAGTCGCCCTCCGGTTCTTCCTGCCAACAACTCGAGAGTACGTACGACGTTACGCTGCATTTGCAGCACTTGATTCTATTCGCCGCTACCTTCTTGGACTCCCATATCTTGGGAAAACCGCTGAAATAACGGAGTAGCTTTCTCAATAGTTCGTGCAGCAATGATTCGATATACTTTTAGCGAACATTACCAGCTAGAACTCAATGATCTTTAGTGGAGTAGTCCGAAGCTATCGTTGTCCAACCTGTGAGAAGAACTACTCTTCGGTTCTTCCGACCTCCGTAATTCCAATGCTGACAGTAGTCGTGATTGCTGGCTGTCTCTGGTCAAGCCTGATTGAGAAAATAGTCGGAATGAGGCTGGTTTCCATCTTGCTGGGAGTCGGCTTGGCGGTAGCGTCAGTTGCAGTGATTTTCGTATTTCTAGAACGCTTTACGGATAGATGGCTAACAACTCGTACTTGCCCAAGATGTAATGTAAAACTTGAATCGGTGGGCGGAGGATTTGTAGATGGTACTACTCCGACGAAGCAGGAGCTCCTCATGTACCTTCTCATTCTCGGACTACCACTCCTTGGATGGGGAAGTGCCTACCTGCTTACTGTATAGTCCCCAGAGATTCATTCAAAAACTCACCCAAAGTTTGATTAGCCTCTGACAACACAGATATCCTGAAGCTCGGAATAAGGGGGGCATAACATGAATCAGATAATACACTCACCCGGGGCGCAAGAAGAAGGTGGCCCCATATCACTACCTCCAGTCCCCCCGCTTATCCTATCTCATGATCCAAGGCTAAGTACTCTCTCCGGACGAATTCAGTATCTGCAAAATCCCCCCATGTTAGGCGAAATCTCAAACCCTCGAGGTTCCCTTTTTCCCCTTATGCATGAGTGTAGCAAGGAGCTCTGCAAACGACTCGAGAGCATTGACGAGGCCTCCTCGGATCACCCCATTTTGATCGAGCAAGCAAGAGGTTTAACCCTAGCAATGAAACGCGCCGCATCGGATTACCCTTGGCTAACAGACAGCGCTCCTCTCAATCCCGATACCGCTGTTGATGTAAGCAGCTACTACTCAATTGGAGCTGCGTTAGTTATTGAGATAAGAAATTTTGCCGAGAAGCTAGGATCACTTGGGGTGAGTTCAAGTATTGAAGGGCTATCAAATGCAGGTGCCTTTATCCAGCGAACCGAAGAGCGTCTCAGACCAGTAAAGGGAGAGGGCACGAAGGCTTGGATGGAACATTGCTGGGCGCACTATACTGGTAATTGAGACAGGTAGCTTCGCTCCTGAGCTGCTACGTGGAAGAATACCCCAGCAAGCCATCTTATACCTTTCATTTCTCTTTCGAGCGCTGTAAAGAACACTAGCTCGCATTTTTCATGAATGATGCAAGCTAGAGAGCTATCTCTTCATCCCGAGGCTTATGAAGCACTTATTCCTGATAGTAGTTTGCACAATTTTCACGACTCTCCCCATCTCCGCACAGAGTGAAGAGCTTACCGTCCGGGTGATAAATGGAAGTTCCGCTTCCGAAGGAGAGTATCCGTGGATGGTCTCGCTCATTGAAGCCAATACAGAACCCCAGTTCGATCTCATTACCTGCGGTGGAACACTCGTCAGCAATCGGTATGTCCTGACTGCCGCACACTGCGTCCATGACTTCTTCGGAAAAGTATCAAAGCCGAACACTTTCGAGGTCATCATCCAACGAACCACGCTTAGCTCGACATCGGGCAGCCGAGTTGCCCTTCAACGGGTCATCCCTCACCCGGACTACGATGATTTTAGATTCGTACCAAACGGGGATATCGCTCTGCTACGTCTTAGCAAGGAAGTTTCAGGGGACACCGTTTCCGTTGTATCGACCGACCAAAGCCCATTGGTTACAGATGCGCTCTCAGGCGTCATCCTTGGATGGGGCAAGACAAATGCGGACGCTTTGGACGTTTTCCCCGATACCTTGCAAGAAGCAGACATTCCGATCACCTCAGATGAATATTGTCGAGACGTTTATGGCCTTATTTTTAATAGTGAAACGATGATCTGCGCTGCCGCGCTTTCGAGCTCAGAAGATGCAAAAGACGGGATTGATACGTGCAACGGCGACTCCGGCGGGCCGCTCTTAGTCTCGTTGGATGGAGCACTCACCCAGGTAGGAATAACGAGCTTCGGCTTCCGCTGTGAAGATGCAGTTTTTCCTGGGGTCTATACGAGGGTGTCAACGTATCGTCCCTGGATAGACAACATTATCAACAACGCTACCACCGTTGAGGATTTACTCTCTGCCGTTCCCCGTTTGATCAAGAATTCCACCCCCCGAAAACTCTTAAGGACCAGAAATCAACGGGCTTCAAAAAATCAGCATCGCACCGCTCGAAGAGATCTCGCTACGACACTAAATCGCTTAGTATCTCTAGCCGCGAGCTCCAGTAGTTTCATCACACCCTCATTTCCGAATTTCACCACCAACCGGGTGCGAAAGCTTCGCTCCAGCGCTTTTCAAGCGATATCAACAAACGTAACACCAAAGGAACGCGGAGCTGCATTCACCAATGCGAAACGACTCGTAAAGGTGCTTTTAAAATAGCCTCAGAGCAGGTCTTGCATCATCGCTGCCCACTGGTCAAAGAGCAGCGCTTGAGGACCATCACTCAATGCCTCTTCCGGCTTTGGATGAAACTCGACCATCACACCATGAGCCCCTACTGCACGCGCTGCATAAACAAGCGGAACAACAAGGTCTCGCGTTCCAGCAGCATGAGAAGGATCAACAATTACTGGTAGATGCGATCGTTGCCGAATTACCGGTATCGCACTTAGATCCAAAGTATTTCGTGTGGCGGTCTCAAAGGTCCGTATACCACGTTCACAGAAGAACACTTGGAGATTCCCCTGGGAAAGAATGTACTCAGATGCGTTCAAGAGATCATCGACACTCGAGCTCATCCCTCGTTTTAACATCACCGGCCGCTGAGTACGTCCAACTTCTTGCAGCAATGTAAAGTTCTGCATATTCCGCGCACCGATCTGAATAATGTCTGACTTCTCTGCAACCTTGTGCACATCCTCAACAGCAAGCACCTCGGTAACGATTGGGAGATCGTAGGTTTTTCCCGCCTTCAGAAGGAGATCGAGCCCTTCGTACCCTAATCCCTGAAAACTATAAGGGGAGGTTCTCGGCTTAAAACACCCACCGCGCAAAACATGCCCACCAGTTTCTTTTAAGTGCTGAGCACATTGGAAGATCTGCTCTTCACTCTCGACAGAACACGGACCACCAATAATCACAAACGAGTCGCCACCAATCTTCACCCCCTTAACTTCTATGATGGTGTCTTCAGATTTATAATCACGGCTATAGAGCTTAGCGTTTCCTGGTTTTTGAGACTTACTCCCATTTTGAGGAATCGATACCTGAGCTCGCGGCATTCCGGATGCAGAAGTTGACTCCTCTCCACCCACCTTCCGGGCCTCTGCCGGCACTTCAGTGCGCGCGATATCCGGACTTGGATAGCTCCCGAGTATCTTCAGGAATCGCGAATAGCGTCGCACTTCTTCGAGCACAAACTTAATGTGATCACTTTCGGCATTCCCTTCGAAATCAAGGTAGAACATCTCTTCCCAAG